>DASVTJ010000211.1:0-3348 GCA_036387635.1 Duganella sp. | reverse complement strand
GTGCTGACCGATTACATCGACAACGGCCTGAAACCACACCCGGAAGGTGTGCAGCTGCGCTTCACGCGCGAGATCGAAACGGCGGTCTACGCCACCTTGCCGCACCATCTGCCGAAGATCGTGCGCGGCGCCTTCCCGGTGCCGATCGGCTTCATTGGCGGCACCGATTCGTGGGAAACCAGCCAGTCCGGCCACGCTCACACGCAGGCGCTGGTGGGCCGACATTTCCGTTTGATCCCCGGCGGCCACCTGTTCCCGATGGAGGCGCCGGTGCCTGCGGCCGACGCCACGGCGGACATGATCGCGGCTCTGCTGGACGAACAATCCACCGCCGAAGGCGCTAAAAAAGTTCTTAAAAACGGGGCTTTCGCGTAAAATCTCGTGCATTCGGCGCGGCCGCGCCCTCGGCAAAATTAGGAATACCTTGCAATGACGATTAAAAGCGATAAATGGATACGCCAAATGGCGGAGCAACACGGCATGATCGAGCCGTTTTTCCCGGACCAGGTGCGCGAGCAGGATGGCCGCAAGGTCATCTCCTACGGCACCTCGTCGTATGGCTACGATATCCGCTGCGCCGATGAATTCAAGATTTTCACGAATATCAACAGCACCATCGTCGATCCGAAGAACTTCGATTCGAACTCCTTCGTCGATGTCAAAAGCGATGTCTGCATCATTCCGCCGAATTCGTTCGCGCTGGCCCGCACGATGGAGTACTTCCGTATTCCGCGCAGCGTGCTGACCGTCTGCCTGGGTAAATCGACCTACGCCCGTTGCGGCATCATCGTCAATGTCACGCCGTTCGAGCCGGAGTGGGAAGGCTATGTGACGCTGGAGTTCTCCAACACCACGCCGCTGCCGGCCAAAATCTACGCCGGCGAGGGCTGCGCGCAGGTGCTGTTCTTCGAAAGCGACGAAGTGTGCGAGGTGTCGTACAAGGACCGCAACGGCAAATACCAGGGCCAGGTTGGCGTGACACTGCCAAAAGCTTAAACTAGACTAGCCCCTTTTATCTTGGGGGGCTACAGTTTCACCGGCAGGATCATCTCCACACACAAGCCACCACCGGCACGGTTGGTGGCTTTTATGCTTCCGCCGTGCGCTTCGACGACATGCTGGGCGATCGCCAGACCCAGGCCGTGGCCTTCGGTGCCGGCGTTGGTGGAGCGGAAGAACGGCTGGAAAATCGTCTCCAAGTCGGCCGGCGTCACGCCCGGCCCGCGATCGAGCACGCGGATGCTTAACTGGCGCGTGTCCGGCAGCGCGCGCACTTGCAGCTGAACTTCGCCGCCCTCGGCGCTATGCTTGATGGCGTTGCGCACGACGTTTTCGATCGCGCGCCCCAGCAAATCGGCCTGACCCACCACCAGCACATCGGCGTCGCCTTCGCGCACCAACGTGCGCTGCTGGCTGGCCGCCTCGAAACTGGCGTCGTCGGCGATTTGATCCAGCAGATCGGCCATGCTGATTTCCTCGCGACTGGCCTTGATGGCGCCGGACTCCAGGCGCGCCAGTGTTAGAAGCTCACCCACCAGTTTGTCCATGCGCACGCTTTCGCGTTCGATGCGCTCCATCGATGCCGCCATTTTGTCCGGCTGCTGATGCGCCAGGCCGATGGCCGCCTGCAAGCGCGCCAGCGGCGAGCGCAGTTCGTGCGAGACGTCGTGCAGCAAACGTGTCTGGCCGTCGATCAGATTGCGAAGGCGCGCGGTCATGCGGTCAAAGTCGCGACCGAGGTCGTTGAGCTCCGTATGGCTTTTGCCGGATGCGCTGACAAAGCGCGGCGCCAGGTCGCCACCGGCGGCGGCGTCGAACGCCAGCCGCAAAGCGTGGATCGGCCGCGAGAAGTACCATGCCAATAGGACCGAGAACAGCAGGCTGGCGAGAATCGCCGCGGCGATCGGTACCCACGGCGCCAGTGGCTGAAAGCGTGGACCCATCGGTCCCCGCCAGTCGCCGCGTGGCGGTGGCATGCCGCGCGCGCCGTTGGTGGCGTTGGCCCCGTTGGTGGCCTTAGGGGCGTTGGACGCGTCACCCGGACGGTCCGATGGCGGGATGCCTGCTGCGGCGCCATCCGGCGGCATACCCGCTGCGCCGGCTCGATTCGGATCGAAACGTTCGTCAGGGCCACCGGCCATCTGCCGGCCTTGCAGTGCCATTTGAGGGTTGCTTAAACCGGCCAGCAGTTGGCGCGATTCGCTGTCGAAACCACGCTGCCGCTCGGCCCACGGTAGAAACAGCAGGTAGCGGTTGCCCTGCGGGTCGTACACCTGGCGCACCACGCGCCGTTTGCCGTCGTCCTTGAGCAGTATGCGCGATTCGCGCAGCATGGCCGGGCTGACGATCCGGCCCAGCATCTCGCGGCCCTCGTCGTCGACCGCGTACACGCGGCGCCTGTCCATGTTTTCAAGCATGCGCCGCAAGGCGTTGGTGCCGCCGTATTCCAGCGTGGCGGCAGCGGCGTTGATGGCGATTTCCGCCGGCGGGCTGGTGTCGATATCGGCCGGCGTGGCGCTTTTCTGGCTGCGGTCCTTGAGCCAGATGCCGCCGATGACGCCGACGGTCGCGGTCATCTGTGCCAACAGTATGCAGACGAAGAACTTCCAGAACAGGCGGCCCACGGCTTACTCCTTGATCAGCTGGTAGCCAAGGCGGTAGACGGTTTGCAGGCAGGAGCGACCGTCGGCGATGGTGCCGAGCTTGTGGCGCAAGCTGCTCAGGTGGACGTCGATATTGCGGTCGAAGCGCGCCAGCGGCCGGCCCAGGCCTTGTTCGGACAAGGTGTTTTTGCTGACCGGGCGGCCGGCGTTGCGCGCCAATACTTCGAGCAGATTGAATTCGGTGCTCGTCAGTTCCAGCTTGGCGCCGGCCCAGGTGGCGCGGCGCTGCTCCGGCCACATCGTCAACTGGCCGACGTTGAGGGCGGCCGATGTGCCGTTATCGGTCGGCGCGCTTTGCGAGCGGCGCAGGATGGCGCGGATGCGCGCCGTCAGTTCGCGCGGCGTGCAAGGCTTGGCCACGTAGTCGTCGGCGCCCAGTTCGAGGCCGACGATGCGGTCTGTGTCGTCGCCGCGGCCGGTCAGCATCAGGATCGGCAACTGGCTGTTGGTGCGGATGCGGCGCAGCGTTTCCAGGCCGTTCATGCGCGGCATCATCACGTCGAGAATGGCGATCGCGTACTGGCCGGTCGTGGCTTCGGCGGTGCCGGCCTCGCCATCGTGCACGGCTTTGACGTCGAAGCCTTCCTGCTCCAGATATTCCTGGAACATGCCTACCAGTTCGATGTCGTCGTCTATCAACAGGACTTTGCTCTTCATTGCCGCGCATTTCTTTCTATATGGACTG
>DASVTJ010000210.1:0-1936 GCA_036387635.1 Duganella sp. | reverse complement strand
CGGCGGCGTCGGCATCCCGGTGCTGGTCGGCGTCTACCATGCCAACCCTGCGGTCATGGCGGCCATCGGCATGTTCAGCGCCTACTGCGGCACATTGATGACGCCGATGGCGGCCAACTTCAACATCGTGCCGGCGGCGCTGCTCGATCTGCCGGACAAGAACGCGGTCGTCAAGATTCAGGTGCCGACCGCGCTGCCGCTTTTGCTTGCTAATATTGCACTACTGTATTTTCTGTTGGACATGTAAACGACAATCATTTAGGTTAGAGTAGCAATCTGGTAGTCGAGCATGGAGTCGAAGCGGATGAAAACGATCATATTGTTAACGGGGTTTGAACCGTTCAATCAGGAGACGATCAACCCGTCATGGGAAGCGGTGCGCTCTCTGCAAGGCTGGCACGAAGGCGACTTCGTGGTGCATGCGCGCTTGCTGCCGTGCGCGTTCGGGCAGGCTAAAAAGGCGATGCATCGGGCGGTGGAGGAACTGCAGCCGAGCATTGTGATCGCCGTCGGCCAGGCCGGCGGCCGCGCAGATTTGTCGGTCGAGCGGATCGCCATCAACGTCGACGACGCGCCCATCATGGATAACCAGATGCGCCAGATCGTCGACCAGCCGGTCGTCGCGGGTGGCCCCGCCGCTTACTTTTCCACGTTACCGATCAAGGCGATCGTGCAGGCGCTGCGCGACGCCGGCTTGCCTTCGTCGGTGTCGCAAAGCGCCGGCACCTTCGTTTGCAACCACGTGTTCTACGGTTTGATGCACCAGGCCAGCGAGTGGGGCACGACCATGCGCGCCGGCTTTATCCACATTCCTTATTTGCCGCAGCAGGCGGCGCGCCATCCCGGCACCGCCAGCATGAAGCTGGAAGACATGGTCGAGGGATTGCGCATCGCGATCCGCACCACGCTCGGACACTCGGTCGACGTGCGCGAGGCGGGTGGCGTGACGCACTAACTTTCGGACTGCGCGGGTTTGGATGGATTCAGGATATTCAAAAACGCCCGCACCACCGGCGCGTCGTCCAGCGTGGTGTAGGTGATGTAAAGATTGGCGGATGGCGGATCGCTGCGGATCGGCAGGAACACCACGCCGGGCCAGCCGATACGGCTGGTCGTCTCCGGCAGCAGCGCCACACCCAACCCCGCACCCACCATCGCCAGCAGCGTTTGCGGTTCCGACGCTTCCTGGAAGATCGTCGGCTGGAAGCCCGCCTTCACGCAGCACTGGATCAGATATCGCGGAAACGACGATTTGTCCAACGCCAGCGTCAGCATCGGTTCGTCGGCGATGTCGATCAACTCGATCGCTTCCTCCTTGGCCAGCGGATGATGCTCGTTGATAGCCACGCACACGTCCTCGCGGAAGCACAGCTCCTGGCGCAAATTGTCCTGTTTCAGGTCATCCTCGTCCAGCTTGGGCTCGCGCCAGAAACCGACGTCGATTTGCTTGGCGCGTAGCGCTTCGTATTGCAGCGTCGGTCCCAGTTCGTGCAAGGTCCATGTCACTCGCGGGAACTTGGTCTGGAACTCTTCCAGCAAACTGGGGATCGGCCCCCACATCGCAGAACCGACGATGCCGACGCGCAGCCGTCCCACTTCGCCGCGGTCGATCTGGCGGATGGTGTCGATCGTCATGCGCATCTTCGCCAGCAGCTCGGACGCTTCGCCCATCAGCGCCTTGCCGGCCACCGTCAGCTCGAAAGTACGCGTGGTGCGGGCGAACAGTTTGACGCCAAGCTCGCTCTCCAGTTTCATGATCTGCTGGCTGAGCGGCGGCTGCGAGATGTGCAGGCGTTCGGCGGCACGGCTAAAACTCTTTTCTTCGGCGACGGCCAGGAAGTACTTCAGTTGTTTCAGATCGATGGACATGGCGAGGGCCGGTTATCAGAAATCAGTGCGAGGAGTTCAGTGCGACTGCATCGCGCACGCCAGCGCC
>DASVTJ010000209.1:0-1603 GCA_036387635.1 Duganella sp. | reverse complement strand
TCGCGCACCTGCTCCCACGGCTGCGTGTTGGCGATGCCGGCGAGCGTGGGACGCGGGTACAGCGCCAGTGTCGACTCCACATGCACCAGCAGCATGTTGTGCGGCGCGGTGATGCTGAAGTGGCGCGTCAGGTTGCCGAAGTAATCGGGACCGTCGCTGCTGTCCTCGGCCGGCGGCTCGGTCACGATCTGGTGCGACTCGGTGTGCTGGTGGTCGAACGAGCGCGGCGTCATGTGCAGGTATTGCTGCGACAGCGACACCGCGCTCTGGTAGGTGTAGCGGGTCTGGTGCACCACCAGGTAACGCGCGCACGGAACCGGCGGCGGTGGCGGAGGCGCCTCGTGGCCGGCCGTATCCGGCTGCGGGCTGGGGGTCTGCTGCGTTTGCGTTTGCGTTTGCGTTTGCGTTTGCGCTTGCGATTGCGTCTGCGATTGCGTTTGATTCATCACATGTCGCCTTGCGCGCACGGCGTTTGTGGTTTGTTTTTCAGCTTGCCGGTATAGCTGAAAAACTGCAGCCCGATCTGTTCGGCCATCACCTCGCTGGCGTTTTGCACGCGCGCCAGCAGATCGATCAGCTTCGGATTGGCCCCATACAGGTCGGCCTGCGGCGACAACGCCAGCAACTCGGCCTGCAACGGCGCCAGCTCTTTCTCGCCGCACGGTCCATACACCTTGGCGATCTTCTTCAACCCTTTCACCACGCCGTGCATCTGGTAGCTGATCGAGCGCGGATTGCTGTCGTCGAGGATCAGCAAATCGAGCACCGGCAGCCACTCCGGCTCGGCGCGATAGCGCGCGCGATAGGTGACGATACTGTCGGACAGCTCCAGCACCCAATCCAGATTGCCCTCGGGGTCCATGCCCAGTGCCGCCTGCAGCACCATGCTTTGGAACTGCAGCCGCTCCAGGCGCCGCCCCAGCGACAGGAAGCGCCAGCCCATATCGCGCGTCATGCCGTCGAGGCCGAAGCCGGTCAGCGTCATCAACGAGGCGGCGGCGCGGTCGAGGATCGTCATCGCTTCCGATTGCGACGGCAGCGCGGTGCCGCCGACGCGCTCGACGAGCCGGTTCAGCGCGCGCCAATTGTCGACCGACAGCCGCTCGCGCAACTGGCTGGCGGTGTTGTAAAGCTGCTGCTGCTGGCGCGCCAGTCCCGGCACGTCGGGCGAGACCACCGCCAGCAACAGCGCCGCCTCGATCAGCGCGTCGTGCGGCACCGGCGCGACCGGTTGTGGTGGCGCCGGCGGACCAAATTCCTCCGCCTCGCCTGGAATTTGACTTTGGCTTTGGGTCTGGCTTTGGGTCTGGCCTTGGGTCTGGCTTTGGGTCTGAGTCTGCTGATCCTGGCTCTGGCTCTGTTTCTGCGCCGGCTCCGGGTCGGGCATGGCGGTCAGCTGGAACCAGTCGCACAGCCCTTCGACGGTGGGCCATTCGGCGCCGGGATAACCGGCGCGCACGTTGAACACGATATTGAGCGCCACCCGCAGCAGGCGCGCGATGTCGTCGCAGCGCTCCGTGTGGCGGCCCAGCCAGAACAGGTTTTCCGCCATGCGGCTCGACAGATGGGTATCGTCGCGCACCAGGTCTTGCGCCGTCATGCC
>DASVTJ010000208.1:0-6990 GCA_036387635.1 Duganella sp. | reverse complement strand
TGGAAGTTTTCATACTCGTCCAGCGTGGAAGCGCTGCCCCATTCCTCGCCCGAGACGCGCAGCATGCCGTCGACGACGGAAAACACCCGGCGCTGGTCGTTGTTCACGCCGCGCACCGAGGTCGGCGTCTTCATGTTATCGGTGGTCGGCTGCATGCTGACGTAGGTGCTCCAGCCGCTTAGGTCCTTGCCGTTGAAGAGCGACTTCCATGGGCCGGCTTCGGCGGCCGACGCCGCGCAACTCAGTGCGAACAGCGCGCCCAGCACAACAGTTTTGGTGAACAGGTTTTTCATATCGTGTCGTCTCCTTTTTGGAAAAAAACGAATCTATCACGCGTCGGCGAGGCTGGGTCCGAAAACGCCCTGATTGCCGATTTCGTTATAAAAATCTCCGAATTTCGGCATGCCGCGCCGGCGCGGTCGCAAGGCGCCCCGGCGCCCGTCCTTGCCGGGCTTGCGGCGCGCCTTGGTCGCGTCGCCGATGTAGCGCACCGCCTGGTCGGTGTGGTGCGGCGATTTCACAATTCCAGCCAGAATATGTAGACACTTTATTAAAAATAAATGATAATGATTCGTATTCAGCAGTTGGTTATAAATTAAGAGTAAAGATTTCACCAGTGCAGGAGGCGCTTGATGTCGACGCAATTGCAGGAAACAGCCCTTGGGGACATATTCATCGAACACCGGGCCCAGCTTCGCCGTATTGCGCAGAAAATCGTCGGCACGCCCCAGATCGCCGACGAAGTCATTCAGGATGCGTACTTGAAGATCGTCGAGATGACGGGCGTGCGCGACATCCTCAAACCGTTTTGCTATTGCTGCCAAGTGGTGCGCAACCTGGCGCTCGACCATTGCCGCCGCCAAGCGGTCGAGTCGTCCTACCGCATCTACCCGGACGATGGCGAGTTGCCGCAGGTGTCCGGCGGCAGCATTCCCGACCACCAGCTGCACGGCCTGCAGGTGATCAACGCCATTGACCGCATCCTTGGCGGCCTGCCGTCGCGCACCCGCCACGTCTTCGAACTGTATCGCATCGGCGGCCTGACCCAGCGCGACATCGCGCAGCAGCTCGGGTGCTCCGCCACGCTGGTCAACTTCATGCTCAGGGACGCCACCGACGCCATCGCCTGCTGCCGCGAGCTGGTCGACATCGGCTGACACGCCGCCCAGCCGTATCGCCGGTATTCGGGCGCCTATGCTATACATAGCGCTATCAGAATATCCATCGAAAGGTAAGCCATGGGCGAGAGCACGCAAACGGGGCGCGATCCGGTCTGGGATTTGGCCTGGTCCTGGGTGCTGCGCCAGCATGAACGCGACACCTTCGACACCGCCGCCCGCGCGGAACTAACCCTTTGGCTAGCTGCCGATCCGTCCCATCGCCACGCCTACGACAAGGCCGGCCGCCTATGGCTGGCGGCCGGCCTCGTGCCGCCCGAAAACGATATCGATATCCCCGGCGCGGACAGCCAAAAAGACTAAACAAATCCAGCGCCGTTCCGTCTTTGATAGGAGCGACCAGCATGTCGGCGTAGGGGCCGGCAAGCGAGAGGTCGCAACTAATCACAGCACGAGGATACGCATGTCGACCAGTTGTTTTGACCGTGAAAACGAAACGTTCATTGTTCTTGTAAACCACGAAGAACAGTACTCCATCTGGCCCCATTGGAAGGCCGTCCCCGGCGGCTGGAAAGCCATCGACGGCGTCAAAGGGGACAAGCAAACCGTCCTCGCATATGTCGAGCGCACCTGGACCGACATGCGTCCACTGTCGCTGCGCGTGTGGATGGATCAGCAGGAGGCCCAGGCCGCGCAAGGCGCCACCGCTACTTCCTCCACTGCCGCCGCCGTCCAGTGACATCCGCTATGAGGTCGCCATCGATCGATTTGCTGGTGCTGCCATGCGCAGGCGCCAGCGCCACCATGTATCTGCGCTGGCGCCGCCTGCTGCCCGAATGGGTGCGGCTGGTTCCGGTGGAGCTGCCGGGACGCGGCGCACGCATCGGCGAACCGTACATCGAGGACTGCGACCGGCTGGTGGCGCACATCTGTGACGAGCACACGGCGTCGCTGCAAGGCCGCTACGCGCTGTTCGGCCACAGCATGGGCGCGCTGCTGGCCTACGGCGTGGCGCAACGTCAGCGCGCGCTGTCGCTGCCGCTGCCTTGCGCGCTGTTCGCGTCGGCCAGTCCGGCGCCGTCCCAGCGCGATCCCGAACGCTACGCCGACAAGCATGACGACGCCGCGCTGATCGCCGACCTGCGCCGCCAGGGCGGCACGCCGGAGGAGGTGTTCGGCAGCGCCGAGCTGCTGCGCCTCACGCTCGATACGCTGGGCGCCGATTACCGCGTGTGCGAAAGCTTCCGCCACGTCGCCGGCGCGCCGCTGCCGGTGCCGCTGCACGTGCTGGCCGGGCGCGACGACGCCATCGCCGCCGAACGCATCGAAGCGTGGCGGCGCGAAGCCGGCGCCGACGCTGGTGCCGGATTTACGCTCGACTGGTTCGACGGCGGCCACTTTTTCATTCGCCAGCATGAGCAGCAGGTGCTGGCAAGCGTCACGCGGACGTTGACGCGCCAGTTTGCCGGCGTGCGCCGCGCATCCGCCGTGATCGCGTGAAGCGGCGCAGCGCCGACGCAACCAAGGAATTATCATGAGTGAATCGATACAACGATTTGAACGCATCGCGCCGCCAGGCTCGGAATTGCCGGTGCTGATCACCCCCGCCATCATTGGCGAACCGCTGCTGGACGCCTTGCCGCGCCTGCGCGAGACCATCGAGGCGCATTTGACCACGGTCGGCGGCGTGCTGCTGCGCGGCTTCGACGTGCCGACCGTCGACGTGTTCCGCGCGTTCGCCGCCGGCTTCGGTCATCCGTTGTTGAGTTATGAATTCGGCTCGACGCCGCGCACGGAAGTCGGCGGCGGCGTCTACACGGCCACCGAATATCCGTCGCACCAATCGATCCCGCTGCATAACGAACAAGCGTACACCCGCATGTGGCCGATGAAGGCGTGGTTCCACTGCGTGACGGCGGCGCTGGAGCAGGGCGAGACGCCGATCGCCGACAGCCGCGCGATCTACCGCCGCATGCCGCCGGCGATCCGCGAGCGCTTCGCGCCGGGGATTATCTATGTGCGCAACTACGGCGAATTCGACGTGCCGTGGCAGACCGTATTCAACACCGACCAGCCCAGCGAGGTCGAAGCCTTTTGCCGCAAGGCTGGCATCGAGTGGCAGTGGAAGCCGGACGGCGATCTGCGCACCACGCAGTTGTGCCAGGCCTTCGAAACCCATCCCGCCACCGGCGAGAAGGTGTGGTTCAACCAGGCGCACCTTTTCCACGTCTCGAACCTGCAACCGGAGGTGCGCGAATCGCTGGAGGACATGCTGGCGATGGAGGACCTGCCGCGTAACACCTACTTCGCCGATGGCTCGGTCATCCCTGATGGAATCCTCGACGAGGTGCGCGCGGTGCTGGACGCCGAGACGGTGTCGTTCCGCTGGCAGGCCGGCGACGTGCTAATGCTCGACAACATGCTGGTGGCGCACGCGCGCGCGCCGTTCAAAGGACCGCGCAAGGTGGTCGTGGCGATGGCCGAATCCCGCAGCAATCTGGATCAACTTTAAACGCATTCATGAGCGAGAACAATCTGATGACGACACACACCGTGTCGCAGGGGGACCCCTTTGTCCATCCTGTGAATTTTGTCGAATGCCTGCGGCGCCTGGTCGCCGGCAGACCCGAAGATACCGCGTTGATCGTCGTCTCGGAACGCGATGGCCAGCTGCTCGAAAAGCCGTTGACCTATGGCGCCTTCGGGCGGCGCGTAAAGGCGCTGGCCACCGTGTTGCGGAACCGCTTCGCGCCGGGCGACCGGGTACTGATCATGCTCGACAACGACGAGCACTACGCGGTCAGCATGTTCGCGTGCTTCCACGCCGGTGTGATCGCGGTGCCGGTGTTCCCGCCAGAGTCGGTGCGGCCGCAGCATCTGGCCCGGTTGGCGGGTATCGCCGCCGATGCGCAGGCGCGCGGCGTGCTCACGGCCGCCGCGCTGGAAGCGCTGGTCGGCCCGGCCGCCCGCCAGTTCGGCATCGAAGCGGTGGTGTTTGTCGACCAACTGAATATTGAGGATGCCGGCGACGCCGCATGGAACGCGCACCAGCCGGCGGACGGAGATGTCGCCTTCTTGCAGTACACGTCCGGCTCCACCTCCGCGCCGAAAGGCGTGATGGTCACCCACGGCAATCTGATGGCCAACGAGCGCGCGATCCGCGAGGCGTTATCGATCGACTCCGATGACAAGTTCGGCGTCTGGTCGCCCCTGTTTCACGACATGGGCCTGATCGGCGGCCTGCTGCAACCGTTCTACAGCGGCATTCCGTGCGTGCTGTCTTCGCCGCGCTTTTTCCTCGAGCGTCCGCTGCGCTGGCTGGAGATGATCTCGCGCCATCGGGTGACGATCAGCGGCGGTCCCGATTTCGCTTATCGCCTGTGCGTGGACCGCATCAAGGACGCCACCACGGCCGGATTGGATTTGTCCAGCTGGCGCGTGGCCTACACCGGCGCCGAACCGGTGCGGCACGATACGATGGAAGCCTTCGCGGCGCGCTTCGGCGGGCTGGGTTTCAACGCCGGCGCCGTGTATCCGTGCTACGGCCTGGCCGAGGCGACGCTGCTGGTCACCGGCGGACGGCGTGGCGATGGCATGAAGGTGCAACGCTTCGCCAGCGCCGCGCTGGCCGCCGGCAAGGCCGAGCCGGAATTGACTACAGATGCGGCTATCGATGCTACCGGCGCCGCACTGGTCGGCTGCGGCAGCGTACCGTCGGCGCACCGTGTCATCATCGTAGATCCACAGGACGGCGCGATTGTAGCTGCGGGCGGCGTGGGCGAGATCTGGGCGGCCGGCGCCAGCATGGCTGCCGGTTACTGGAACAAGCCCGAGGAAACCGCGCAAGCCTTCGTCGAGCGCGATGGCCAGCGCTGGCTGCGTACCGGCGATTTGGGATTCATGCACGATGGCCAGCTGTTCGTCGCCGGCCGCTTGAAAGACATGATCATCGTACGCGGACATAACATCTATCCGCAGGACGTCGAACGCGCCATCGAATCCGAGGTGGAAGCGGTGCGCAAGGGCAGGGTGGCGGCTTTTGCGGTGGAGCTCGATGGCCGCGAAGGCCTCGGCGTGGCCGCCGAGGTGTCGCGCGGCCTGCAAAAGCTGGTGCCGCCGCAAGCGCTGGCCGATGCGCTCGGCGCCACGGTGAGCGAACAATGCGGCGAGGCGCCACAAGTGATCATGCTGCTTAACCCGGGCGCACTGCCCAAGACCTCTAGCGGCAAACTGCAGCGCGGCGCTTGTCGCCAGGGCTGGGCCACGCGCTCGCTCGATGCCTATGCGTTGATCGAAAATGGTACTTTGGTGATGGGCGCCAGCTTGTCGGATGCAAGCGCGGGCACCGATGCCGGTTCATTGCAGGACGAGACGACACTTACGCTGGCCGCCTTGTGGCGCGAGGTGCTCGGCCACGACGAAGCCCGCGCATATGCCGGCGACGCGCACCTCTTCGGCATCGGCGGCAACTCGCTGTCGGCTGTCCAACTGGCCGCGCGGATCACGCAGCTGTGGGGAGTCGATTTCCCGGTCCGACAAATCTTTGAACAGCCACGCCTGCGAGCGCAAGCCGATGCCGTTCGCCTGGCATTGAAAAGCGGGGCGCGCACCGAACCGGCCGTCATCCCTGTCCTGTCGGGTGAACGCCGCGCCGCGCCTTTGCCATTATCCGCCGCGCAGCAGCGGCAGTGGTTCTTATGGAGGCTCGATCCGAACAGCAGCGCGTATCACATCCAGGGGGCCTTGCGCATCACCGGCGTCATACAGCCGGTGGCACTGGGCGATGCCTTGAATGCCCTCGTCGCGCGCCACGAATCGCTACGCACCGTATTTCCGATCCGACCCGATGGCGAGGCCGAACAGCTGGTGCTGGCCGAAGGCGCGATCGAACTCGAACTCACCGATCTGCGCAACGCGCCGCAAGCCGAACGCGATGCGCTGGCTGCCGAGGCATTGCGTGCGCTGCACGCCCATCCCTTCGATTTGAGCTGCGGTCCGCTGGCGCGGGCGGCGCTGGTGCGGCTGGACGATCAAACCCACATCCTGGCGCTGGCGCTGCATCACATCATCTCCGACGGCGCCTCGATGCAGGTGCTGCTGGACGAGCTGGCGGCGCTGTACGGCGCTAGTCTGGCCGGCACGCAAACGAACGTGCTGCCGCCAGCGCCATTGCAGTACGCCGATTACACCGCTTGGCTGCTCAACCAGCCCGAAGGCGGCAATGAACGGCAATTGGCATATTGGCGTCGGCAGCTGGAGGTGCCGACCGGCGAAGCGCACCCTGTGCTGGCTTTGCCAACCGATCGTCCTCGTCCCGCCGAGGCCCGTTATCGGGCTGCGCAACATGGCTTCGAGCTGCCGGGCGAGCTGGTGGCCGGCCTGCGCGGACAAGCGGAGGCGCACGGCGCCACGCTGTTCATGCTGCTGCTGGCGGGCCTGCAAGCGGTACTCTATCGCTACACCGGGCAGCACGACATCCGCATTGGCGTGCCGGTGGCAAACCGCGCGCGCGCCGATCTGCGGCAGGTGGTGGGCTTCTTCGTCAACACGCTGGTGCTGCGCGGCCGCATCGGCGGGCGCATGAGCGTCGCCGAGATCGTCGCACAGGCGCGGGAAGCCGCCTTGGGTGCGCAGGCGCACCAAGAGCTGCCCTTCGAGCAGCTGGTTGAAGCGTTGCAGCCGGAGCGCAGCCTGGCGCACAGCCCACTGTTCCAGGTCTTGTTCAACCATCTGGCCGAGGACTATCGCGCCCTGCAACGCGTGCCCGGTTGGACCGTCGCGGGGGAGCCGGTCGCCGCCGGCGACGCGCAATTCGAGCTGTCGGTCGAGGTGCGCGAGCGCAGCGACGGTGGCGTGCGCGTCAACTTCGTCT
>DASVTJ010000207.1:0-5148 GCA_036387635.1 Duganella sp. | reverse complement strand
AGATGTCCGGTTCGAGCGCCCCGAGCGGGTGATTGCGCAGCCACTGGAACACGGCCGCGCGCAGCTGTTCCATTTGATTGCCGTGCAAAATCAACAAGCCGGGGGTGATGCTGGGTTGCATAAGACTCTTTATCGGGAGGCGGGAGGGAGCGCGGTAAAAACGCTATTATCGCTCATCCAGCCCCGGAGGTTCTACCCGGGAGCGTATGCGAGCAGCTCCCGGGCGATGTGCCGCTCCAGCACGGAAAGCATGGCGTGCATCTGCGCCACCAGCCGGCGCGCGTTGGCCGCATCGGCGTCCCCCCGCACATGTTCCAGCGCCAGGCACAGGTTCCCGAAGCGCATCGCCCCGACCGCCCGCGCCGACGATTTGATGCGGTGGCCCAGATCCGCCAGCATCGGCAGATCCCCGCGCGCCAGGGCGGCGTCGATCTCCTCCATGCCGTCGCGCGCCGAATCGATGAACAGCAGCGCGTATTTGCGCATCTTGTCCGGTTTGCCACCGAAGGTTTGCGCCAGCGCGGCGACGTCGAACAGCTCACCGTCCACCGGCGCTTGCTCCAGCACCTCCCCCGGCACGCTCTCCTGCACATGCTCCGGCCGCGCGACCGCGACCGGAGTGCGCTCGCGCGCCCGATCCCGGTCCCGGTCCTCTTCCAGATCGAGCGCCGTCGCGCGCGCGCTGGATCGGGCGCTGGCTTGCGGGTTCATATCGGCCATTATCCGCACCGGTGGCTGCGCCGCCGACGCCGATCCGGTCCCGGATGCGTACCCGGACGATGACGAAGGTGAAGACATCGAAGGTGAAGACATCGAAGGTGAAGACATCGAAGAGGCGGACGCGCTGCCGTCGGCCATCGTGAAATACGACGGCGGCGGCGGCAGCACCGGCCGCGCCATCGCGGTCGACGCCCTGGCCCGTTGGCTCATCCACTTCGACAGCATGTTAAACAGCAGCTTCGGCGCGATCGGCTTGGTCACGAATTCGTCCATGCCCGCTTCCAGGCAGCGTTCCTGGTCGCCGCGCCCGGCGTTGGCCGTCATCGCGATGATCAGCGTGGCCGACAGCTTGGGATGGGCGCGGATCAGGCGCGTGGTCTCGTAGCCGTCCATCACCGGCATCTGCACGTCCATCAGCACGCAATCGAAGCGCTCCTTGAGCAGCAGATCGATCGCCTCCTTGCCGTTGTTGGCCACGCACACGGTGGCGCCGGCGTCCTCGAGCAGTTCCTGGCCCACTTGCTGGCTGAAGATATTGTCCTCGACCAGCAGGATCGAAGCGCCGCGTATGCTGTCCAGCACATCGGGCTGCACCGCCTCCACGGTCGGCTGCAGCAGGTGCGCGCCCTTGGCCAGCCGCGCCGTGAACCAGAAGGTGCTGCCCTCGCCCGGCCGGCTTTCGACGCCGACGCCACCGCCCATCAGCTCCGCCAGCTGCTTGCTGATGACCAGTCCCAGCCCGGTGCCGCCGTAGCGGCGCGTGGTCGACGTGTCGGCCTGGTGGAACGACTGGAACAGCTGCGACAACTGCTCGCCGGTCATGCCGATGCCCTGGTCGGCCACTTCGAAGCGCACCATGATGTCGTTGTCGTTGTCCTCCAACAGGCGCGCGCGCACGTACACCTTGCCGTTTTCGGAAAACTTGATGGCGTTGCTCGTGAAGTTGAGCAGCACCTGCTCCAGGCGCAGCGGATCGCCGCGCAACTGCCGCGACAAACCAGGGCAGGTCTCGTACACCAGCTCGAGCCCCCTGGCGCGGGCGCTCTCGCCCAGGTGGCTGGTGAGATTGGCCAGCAGCGCGTCGAGCGTGAAGTCGAGCATTTCCAGATCCATCTTGCCGGCTTCGATCTTGGAAAAATCCAGGATATCGTTGATGATGCCCAGCAGGTGCTGGCCGGAGTGATAAATCTTCAGCAGATAGTCGCGCTGTTTCGGATGCGTGACCGACTTGAGCGCCAGGTGGGCCATGCCGATGATGCTGTTCATCGGCGTGCGGATCTCATGGCTCATATTGGACAGGAAATCGCTCTTTGCCTGGTTCGCCGTATCGGCTTTTTCCTTGAGCTGATGGAGTTCGGTCACGTCGGTCGACATGCCGATCACCGCCGTCACCGAGCGCCCGATCTCCACCGGCACACGCACCGTCCAGTGATGCTGGACCACGCCGTCGGCGCCGACGAACTGCGTCTCGCCGGAGCGCTTGACGTTTTCCATGAACACCGGCCGCTCCAGCGCCCACGCGGCGTCGGCGGCGCCGGGCGGCATCAGCTCGCGATCGAGTTTGCCGACGATGTCCTGCACCGGCAATCCCATGCTGTGCGCCATGCGCGCGTTGACGTAGATGAAGCGGCGATTGTGGTCCTTCATGTAGACGTGGGCGTCGACATTGTTCAACACCGTGTCGAGCAGCACCCGGTGCTTGACGGCGCGCCGGCGCGACGAGTACAGCACCGCCAGATAGCTATACAGCAGCAGGGTGCCGGCGAAACCGGTCATCCCCGCCACCCACGGAAAGTAAAAATCGAAGCCTGTCAGCAGCTGCGATTTTTTCACCCGGAAGTGCGCCTTCCACAGGCTGCCGTTGTAATCGATCGGCAGCACCGATTCCAGATAGTCGTCCCGCTCGTCGGCCCGCAGTGGCGTAACGGTGGTCGCGCCGGTATCGTTGAACAGCAAGCGGTCCCGCTTTTCGATCACCAGACGGCGCTGCTCGACATCGGTGCTGCCGTCGGCGTACAAGGTCAAATGCACCTGGCGCACCGTCATCTCGTCGATCGCGCCCTGCACCAGCTTGGCCACGCTGAAACCAAGTCCCACCGATCCCAGATACGCCGCGCGCCGCTCGACCACGTCGCCCAGCGGCTGGTTGCGGCGGTACACCGGCAACCGCAGCCCGAGCGCGATTTGGCGCATCGGCTGTTCGATCACGAACGGAAGGCCCGAGGCGCTCACCTGGCCGCTGTCGCGCGCCGCCGCGTTCAGTTTATCGACCAGCGGATTGGTCGCCAGATCGAGGCCGATTTTCTCGTGCAGCAGCGTGGCCGGTTCAAGGTACATCAGCGGCGCGTAGGTCGGGCGGCGGCCGGGCGGCCGGATGTCGAAGTCGGGATAACCGTCGGGCGACAGGCTGCGGTCCGCGCGCACGGCCGCGACGAAGGCGTCGCGCTCGGCGTCGGTGACCACCGGCGCCCAGCTCAGCATGGCGATGGCGGGGAAATGGCGCGGCAGATCGAGCCCCTTGACATACAGGTGGAACTGCTCGCGGCTGACGTTGTCGCTGGTCTGGAACAGCGCCACCAGTCCGCGCGTGACGTCGGAATAGGATTTGATGCGTGCCGAAATGGCGTACTGGGTGCTGCGCGTCAAATTCTCGAAGCGCTGGCTGGCATCGGCCTCGACGATCCGAACGGCGACGCTATACAGGGTCGCCCCCATGGCCATTGCCAAGGCCCAGCCCGCTGCCCAAAACAACGCGCGCGAGCGGGTCACCGCCATCCTGCTGTAAGCAAACTTAACCATGCCATCACTTTTTTTCTGTTCGGAGTGGGACAACGAGCCATCAAAACTTTGCACCACAGCAGCATACTATTAATGCCGTGCGGGAACCAGTGAAACAAATCGTGGGATTTGGTGACTATTTAACGAAACCTTATGCGACAAGGCCCCCTCTAACCGATGAGCCTGTAAGTTGAGGTTGTTAAAGGAGCTCATCATGTTCCCCACATCTGTGGCATCTGCAACTGTTTTAACGGTCCTCTGCGGTAGCCTTGGCCATACGATTTCGGCGCCCGCGGCCATGGCCTCGGACCACCGGGAATTTGACGCCGTACTGCAATCGCCATTTCACGCGGACAACAAGGGCTTGCGCACCATTACACTGCACTTCAGTTATCCAGATAGTGAGCAAACGCAACAAATGCATTGGCGGCTGGAACTAATTAATTCGAAGAACCGCGCTTTCGAGCAGTGGCAAGGCCAGCAGATAATCGGCGCCGCGCCACTCGAAGTGCCGATCCGCTGGGACGCCGGCATGGGCGCTTCGGGCTTGCCTGCCGGAATATATCGTTTGAGATTACGCGCCGGAATCGGCAATTCCCTTGATATAGAACAAACTTGGGACGTGGCTGTTGGCCTGCCGCGCCCGCCGTCCGCTTCGGCCTCGGCCGCCGTCGCCGCCCAGCCTTCGACCGCGCGCCGCGCGCTGTCCGCCGCGCCGGCCCTGGCCACCCGCTACACCGTCCACCTCGGCAATTTGCACAGCCAGACCAACCACAGCGATGGCGGCGGCGCGCTCGCCAACTGCACCGGCTCGCAACCGCCGCAAAGCGCCGCGTTCGGTCCGGCCGACGCGTACGCCTATGCGCGTCGCCACGGCCTGGATTTTCTGATGACGTCCGAGCACAACCACATGTTCGACGGTTCCAACGGCACCAACGCGGGCGCCGATCCGGCCGCCGTCAGGGCGTTGTACCGGAGCGGCCTGCAAGCGGCCGCCGCCTGGAATCTGGCGCATCCGGATTTCCTCGGCATCTATGGGCAGGAATGGGGCGTGATCAATGGCGGCGGCCACCTCAACATACTCAACAGCGGCGATCTGCTCGGTTGGGAACGCAACATGGCGGGCGACCTGCTGGCCGACAGCGCGTCGCCGAAAAACGATTACGCGACCTTGTACGCGCTGATGCGCGCGCGCGGCTGGGTCGGCCAGTTCAACCATCCGAGGGACGGCCAGTTCGCCATCGACGGCAAAGCGCTGGCCTGGACGCCGGACGGCGACAAGACGATGCTGTTGTGCGAAATCGTGAACAGCAACGCTTTTTCCGTCCGTACCGACGAGTCCGAGCCGCAACTGAGCAACTTCGAAGCCGGCTGCAACAAGTTGCTGGAGGCGGGCTACCATGTCGCCTTCAGTAGCAACCAGGACAATCACTGCGCCAACTGGGGGGCGTCGTCCGCCAATCGCACCGGCGTGCTGCTCAAGCGCGGCGAGCCGCTGACCAACAAAACTTTTTTGGCCGCGTTGGAAGCGCGTCGCGTCTACGCCACGATGGACAAAAACGCCGAACTGATACTGACGGCCAACGGCCACATGATGGGCGAGCGCTTCGTCAATAAGGGCAAGCTGACTTTGCAAGTTTTGTACGGCAG
>DASVTJ010000206.1:0-3632 GCA_036387635.1 Duganella sp. | reverse complement strand
ATGATTCTCTCCTAAGTTTGTTGTTGCGACGTCCACGGTGGGCATCGAAGGCGATGTCGAACTCTTTGTTCTTGTTCGTATCTTGGAATCTATTATCTTTAAAATCAGCTTAAGCTTCTGTACGGTGCCGTACGTAACGCTGATTTCGTCCGATTAAATTGCCAATTGGCCATTAATCAATCGAACGCAGCTGACCGTTGACGACGCGCACCGCGTCGCCCGTGCCCCACGACGGCTGTGCTGCTTGGTTGATGGTACGGGTGGTGCCATTGTCCATACGCACCACGACGCGCCAAGTGTGCGTGGTCTTCATGCTGCTCTCGACCTGGTTGCCGGCCACCGCGCCGCCGACCGCGCCGGCGACCGTCGCCAGTTGACGGCCATGGCCGCCACCAATCTGGTTGCCCAGCAAACCGCCCAGGATGGCGCCGCCGGCCGCGCCGACGCCGCTGCCTTGCGGACGGTGTTCGATCGAGCGCACCGACTGGATCACGCCGCAGCTTTTGCACACGGCGGCTTGCTTAACTTCCGGTTCCGCTTTCGGTTCCGGCGCGCGGTCCTGGTTGGCGCGCGGCGCGTTATCGTTGGTGTTGTCGGCGACGTAATTTCCCGCGTTGTTACCGGTATTGCCCGCGTTGCCATAGCCGGCCTGCTGCTGTTGCTGCTGCTGCTGCTGCTGCTGCTGCTGCGCCGGCGGCAGCGACGACAGCTGGCCCGGCATCGGGGCCGCGCCGGGGAGGGTGCCGTTGGCGTTGGAGTTCGGCAGCCAGCCCATGATGGCGGCGGTGCCGACGCCGCAGAACAGCACCACCGCGACAGCGGCGGCAATCATCAGCGGGTGCATTGTTGGTTTGTTTTGGTTGTTTGGAGTCGTCATTGAAAGTGTCCTTTTGGTATCAGGAAATAGTTATGTATTAGATGCAGAATTTTCCTCTAGGACATGTTTAGCTTCCGTGCGTCTGCGTACATACAGGGTGAATGATTAACCGTACGCTCGATTCATGCATACCCATCTCACACACCTATCCGAAGAAGACAGGAACCTGCCGCGCGCGGTGGCCAATTGTCTTCTGTCGAGCTTGCCCGAGGAAGAACAAGGCCAGCTTGCCAAACTCAGCGAGGTCGTGCGGGTTGAAGTCGGCGACGTTTTGTACGAGCCCGGCCAGACCATCCGCTATATCTATTTCCCCATCGACTGTCTGATCTCCTTGCTGGCGGTGGCCGAGGGCCGCATGACCCTGGAGGTCGGCGCGGTCGGCCGCGAAGGCATGATCGGCGCTTCCGTGGTGCTCGGGCACGAAATGGCCCAGGTGCGCGCGGTGGTCCAGCGCGGCGGCCGCGCCACGCGCATCGACGCCAACGACTTCGCCAACGAATTCGCCCGCATGGAACGGCTGAAGCGCTTGCTTTACCGCTACACCGACACGTTGCTGGCGCAGGCGATCCAAATCGCCGTGTGCAGCCGCTTCCACGTGCTCGAGGCGCGGCTGGCGCGATCGCTGTTGATCACGCGCGACCGTCTACAGTCCGAAAAATTCCATCTGACGCACGAGTTCCTGGCGCACGCGCTGGGCGTGCGTCGCGTCGGCGTGACCAAGGCCGCCAGCGCCTTGCAGAATCAAAAACTGATTTCCTATAGCCGCGGCAATATCGAGATCCTCGATTCGGCCGGGCTGGAAGCCGCCTCGTGCCGCTGCTACGAACTGGTCAAGGATGACGGCGCCATCGGCATGGCCAACGTGTTCTTGTAGCCCCCGGGGTGGGGCGCGGGCGATTCGTCCCATCCACGCCCCATCTCACACTACCTCTCCACTTCCACCTTCCCGCGCGTCGCCACCCCGCTTGGCGGCGCGGTGCCTGCGTGGCGCGAAAGCGCTGCCACAGGCGTGCCTGTCTCGAATTGCATACAACCAATCATTTTTTTGACCGTCTAGGCCGGTTTCGGCACCGCGCCGCGTACATGAAATTCATCAGGGTTAGCATCGGCTGGCAGCACTGGTCTTTTGTATAACCTTGAGGGAGACGACACATGACTCATAAAAAATATCTGGGCGCGCTCGTATTGGTTGGCGTGGCATTGACGGGATGCGGCGGCGCAGACTCCGCCAGCGCATCGTCGGCGGGCGCGGCTTCGGTCAGCATCGCCGCGACAGTCGGCGTCGGCACGGCGGCCATCGAGCCGTTGCTGAACCAAACCGGCAATCCGGTCTATCTGGAGATCGAACGCTATAAGAGCTGGCTCAGCACCAGCGGCGACGCCGCGGCCGCGCTGGCCGCCGACAAGGCCAAGGCCACCAACATCGTGTCTTGGCAAATGCCGCACGGCGGCTTCTATAAACTGCCGGAGAAGTATGCGGCCAAGTGGAACGGCAGTGAAGATCGCTCCGAATGGTTCGGCGCCAACAAGGTCGAGCTCGGCACCATCGACAACGATGGCACCGTCACCGAAATCATGTTCCTGGCGAATGTATATGGCCGCACCGGCACCGTGGCGTATCGCGACAGCGCTCGCCGCGCGCTCGACTTCATCTTGAACATGCAGTACAGCTCGGGCGGCTTCCCGCAGGTATATCCGGCCAGGACCGGCACGCTGTATTCCAACTACGTCACCTTCAACGACAACGCGATGGTGCGGGCGCTGGTGTTGCTGAACCATGCCGCGCAGCAGAAGGCGCCATTTACCGGCGACTTCTTCAGCGCCGCGCAGCGCACCCGGATGACCGACGCGCTCAACCTGGCGGTCGGTTACATCCTGAACGCGCAGATCGTGCAAAACGGCGTCAAGACGGTCTGGTGCGCGCAGCACGATCCCGTCAATTTCGCGCCGCGCGGCGCCCGTTCGTATGAACTGCCATCGAAAAGCGGCAAGGAATCGGCGCGGATCGTGGCCTTCCTGATGACGCGGCCGCAGTCGCCGGCGATCGCGGCGGCGGCCAAGGCGGCGATCGCCTGGTACAAGAGCAGCCAGGTCAAGCTGCCCAACACCGCGTACGAGAAAACCAATTCGAAGGCGACCAACACTTCGCCGTTCATCAGCAAGGCGGGATCGACCACCTGGTATCGCTTTTATGATCTGAGCGCCGACACCGGCTTCTTCAGCGGACGCCTGCCGACCGATAGCCCGCCCGGCGCCGGCAAGCAATATGACATCATGAACGTGGAAGCCGAGCGCCGCTATGGCTACGAGTGGGGCGGGAGCTATGGCACCAGCCTGTTCGCGTACACGGACACGGTCGGATATTGAGCGGCAGTCGCAACCGTCTGCGGAAATGAAAGTGCCCCGGTAAGGTCGTTTCCGACCTTACCGGGGCAGTTTGTACGTCACGGTCGCCCCACAGTCCTTTAACGGACCGCTAGCCGGGACGCGACGCCGTGCAAGCTTTGGCGATTAACGCGGTGGCTTGTTGACCTGATTGCCGATCACGCCGCCAACGGCCGCGCCGCCGACGGTGCCGATCGCGCTGCCGCCGGTCAGGACCGAGCCGGCGACCGCGCCGACGCCGGCGCCAACGGCCGTGCTTTTATCTTGCGACGACATGCCGGCGCAAGCGCTCAGGCCAAGGGTGGCGGCCAGGATGGCGGCGGTCGATGCGAGGCGTTTGATGTTGTTCATAATAATCTCCTTGTGCGAT
>DASVTJ010000205.1:0-7007 GCA_036387635.1 Duganella sp. | reverse complement strand
GCGTCCGCCCCGTGGCCGACGTTGACATCGCGGTCGGACGTAATGAGCAGCCTCACCCCATCGCCCAACCCGCGCAGGCGGGCGCCGGTGCCAAGTTCCAGGGCATTGGCTTTGATCGTGATATTGCCGCCGCTGACGGTGGCGCGCGTGCCCAGCGTTACCTTGGCGGCATCGAGCACCATCCTGCCGACAGCGCTGACGCTGACGCTGCCGTTGACATTGACCGCGCCGCTGCCGCTAGCCGTGCCGACCGAGTTGTCGTTGGCCGTGAGCCGGACGCCGCCGCTCATCGCCAGCGCGGCATTGACGTTGATGTCGTTGCCGGCCTGCGCCGTCAGGCCGACGCCGTTGTTGGTGTTGTGAATGTCGGCGTTAAAGGCCAGATCGTGGCGCGCCTGCAGCACCACGTTGGCCGTCGCCGCGCTGATCAGGGCGGCATCGACGAAGGTGGTGCCGCTATTGGCCTGGCCGAACTGCGCCGCCGCGTCGAGCGGCGTCGAACTGGTCGGGTCGTTGACGACGCTGATGTTGTACGGGTCGAGCAGCCAGGTGCCGCTCTTGCCGCCCGCCTTGCCATGGCCGGCATCGACGCGCGCGCCGGCCACGTCCAGATAGTGGCCGGAGGTTTCCACCAGGCCGCCGTTGCCGCCCTGGGCGCCACCGCGCGCCGACAGCGTGCCGTGCATGCGGGTGGCCTCGTCGCTCCAGACCACCACCTTGCCGCCGTCGCCGCCGACGGTCGCGTTGGCGCTGATCGTCGCGTCGCCGCCGACGAAGGTCTGGCGCGCGTTCGGCAGCGCGGCGTTCTTACCCTGATAGTCGCCGCCGACAAGCACCGTGCCGCCGCCGGCCGCGCCGCTGGCGTCGACCACGGCGTTGCCGGTCAGGCCCACCTGTTCGCCCAGCAGCCGAATATCGCCACCAATATCGCCGCCGATGCCGCCGTCGGTAACACCGGTGGCCTTGGCCGTCGTCACGCTGCCCGCCTCCAGCATCGTCCTGCCGCTGGCCTTGAGCAAAATCTGCCCGCGTTCGCCGCGCACGGCGCTGTCGGCGTTGATCGTGCCGCGCTGCGTGACCAGCGCGCCGTAGACGCCGACGCGGCCGCCCTGCGCCACGATGCCGCCCAGGTTCAACGCCTGGTCGGCCGGCGCCGACAGCACCACCCGCACGTTCGGATCGCTGGAGTCGAACAGCTGCACGGTATGGCCGGCCGCCAGCACCACGTCGCCGTTGGGCGCGGAGATGACGCCGCTATTTTCCACCGTCGGCGCGATCAGGAAGATCTGGCCGCCGGCCGGCGTGGTGATGGAGCCCTGGTTGCCGACCTTGCCGGCGTTAGCGCCGCCGCTGAAGTGGTTTTTACCGGCCAGGAAATCGGCGTTCGAGATCGCCAGGCTGGACGCCACCAGGCCGCCGACGTCGACGCGCGAACCGGCGCCGAACAGCACGCCGTTCGGATTGATCAGGAACACCTTGCCGTTCGATTGCAGCGCGCCGAGGATCATGCTCGGGTCCTGCCCGGTGATGCGGTTGAGCACCTTGCTGTCGGCGCCCTGCTGGATGAAGCGCGTGATCTCGCCCGCGTTCACCGAGAAGCTGCGCCAGTCGATGATGGTGTTGGGCGTGTTGGTGATCGAGTACAGGTTGCCCTGCTGGTTGAACGTGGCCGCGCCATGCACGACGGTCGGCGCGACCGGGCCGGCCTGCGCCGTGCCGAAGGCGGCCGCCACCACCAGCGCCAGCAGCTTGCGGCGCGGGTTGATCGACGGTTGACGGCTGGCCTGGCGGCCATGGCGGTTCTGTTGGCTTTTCATGGTGTTCTCTCAGCGTTTAGTAAGCCAGACCCAGACGCAGGTGCAGGCGGTTGGCGTCGGCACGGTCGGTCGCGCCGGCGCGCAGCACGTGGCCAAAGTCGAGTTGCAGATTCACGTAGGTCGATAGCAGCAGGCGCGCGCCCACGCCGGCGCTGCCGATGGAGGTGCTGCGGATCTCACCCGGCTGCGCGTGATTGCGCTTGAGGTAAGCGTTGTCGAAAAAGCCGAGCAGGCGGCAGTTCCACCCCGCGCCGCCGCACAGGTTCGGCGTGTACGCCTCCAGATTGACGGCCGCGCCGCCGTCGTTGGATATTTCGCGTTCGGCGAAGCCGCGCACCGAGGTGGTGCCGCCGGCGCCGAACTGCTCGCCCGGAATCAAGGCGTCGGCGGAATACTGGGCGTTGACGATGGCGCGCAATTGCCAGTCGTTGGCCAGCGCGCGCGTCACGCTGGCGCCCACGCGCAGCACGGTGTAGTCGGCCTTGGCGCCGACCCGCGCCAGCGTAAAGTCTGCCTGGCGCCCTTTGGCGCCGCCCGGGACGTTGCGCAGCAGCGTGATCTGCGCGCCCGCCTCGCCCGCCTTGAGCGGCATGCTGGCGGTGTAGCCGATGCTGAGCGGATGCACGGTGACGTCGTTGCCGAGGTTGTCGGTCTCGAACTCGAGCAGTTGCACATTGTTCTTGAAGGCCTTGACGTCGACACCGTAGGTCAGATGCGACTCGAGCTCGCCGCGCTTGGCCAGCGCCTGGTTGTAGCGCGCGCCGTAGACCGCGCCGCGCCCGCTGACGGCCAGGTTGAACGCGCCGGCGGCGATGGTGCCCGAATCGACGTTGGAATAGCTGGCGAAAAAGTCCAGCGAATCGCCCGAGCCGTACAGCGGCACATGGTAGCCGGCGCCATAGACCTTGACGCGGCCCGGCTCCTCGGCCGAGGTGGTGTACTGCAGCGAGGCCAGGTGGTCGCGCCCGAACAGGTTGGCGTGTTGCAGGATAAAGCCCAGATGGGTCTTCCCGGTCTGCTCGGTGCCGGTGTTGTCGGCGTTGGCCATCGCCTTCCAGGCGCTTTCGTCCTTGACGTCGAGCACGGCGTCGACCTCGCCATCGGTGTCGCCGCCCTGCAGCTTGAGCGTGACCTGCTTGGACGGGTTCTCGTTGGCTTGCTTGAGGTTGGCCGACACCGCCTTCAGGTTCGGCGTGCGGCCGTCGACCAGCGCCGGCAGGCTGCGGCGGATGTTGGCCTCGTCGAAATAGCGGTTGTTCTTGACGCTGACGCGGCCGATTTTGGTTTCCACCACGCGCAGCACCACCACGCCGCGGTTCAACTCCTGCTCGGGCAGCTCGATGGTGACGACGCTGTAGCCGCGTGCGTGATAGGCCGCCTCGAGCGCTTCGAGCGCGCGCTGGACGTCGCCGAAGTCGCGCGTCTTGCCGGTGAACGGCGTCAGCAATTGTTCGATCTGTTGCGGCGGCAGCAGCGTGTTGCCGCTGACGTCGAAACGGGCAATATCGAAACGGATGGCGCCGCTGTCGGCAGCCGGCTCCACCGCCCACGCCGACGAGGCGGCAACGGCAAGGAGGGAGCTGCTCAGCAGGCGGTGTAAACAAGTGGTCATATCTACTCTTTTATGGGACGATCCCGGCCTTGAAAATATCCCAAGGGAAACGAATCTTACCCGAGTTGGCATCAGATTTGGTTGCTTGGCATCACTTTTTTGCATATGAGCATGCATTTTCCCGGCTTCCATGGCGCGCCGGTCAACAATGAAAAAGGGCTATTGTTGATGCGGGCGCATTATTTCGTTTCGAAACTCGTGACGCCGTCCCAGCCCTGGCCCGGAGGATGCGTCCGGTAGTGGGCAATGCGTTCAGTGTATAGCGAATACAGCTTGTTATTCGGGAATGAGTCATGCAATTGGGCAATTATTGACATGGCTCTATCCCACTGTTGCGCGCGCACGGCGGCGAGCGCCGCGTGCCAGCGCGCCAGCTCGGCGGCGGTGGCGGCATCGAGCCCGGCGGCGGGACCGACCGGCTCGAAAATGGCGACCGGCTCGCGCTTGCCCTTGACGCGCACCAAATCGAGTTCGCGATAGGCGAACTCGGACGCTGCGGCGCGCGTGGCGGCGCCGACGACGATGCCGACGCCATAGACCTTGGTGATGCCCTCGAGCCGCGCACCCAGGTTGACGGCGTCGCCCATCACGGTATAGGCGCGGCGGATTTTCGAGCCCATGTCGCCCACGTGCATCAGGCCGGTATTGACGCCGATGCCGATGCTCAGCGGCGGCCAGCCGCGCGCGACGAAGTCGGCGTTGAGGCGGCGCGCGCTCGCCTGCATCAGCAGCGCGGTGGCCACCGCCCGCCGGGCGTGGTCGGCAAAGGCGACCGGCGCGCCCCAGAACGCCATGACGGCGTCGCCGATGTATTTATCGAGCGTGCCGCGATGGCTGTCGCGGATGTCCTCCGACATCGCCGTCAGGTACAGGTTGATGTATTCGCGCAGCGCCTTGGGCGTGAGCCCCTCGGAGATGGTGGTAAAGCCGCGCACGTCGACAAACAGCACCGTCAGCTCGCGGCTTTCGCCGTCCATATTGTATTGCTCGGGATTGGCGGCCATCTCGGCCACCAGCTCGGGCGCGACATATTCGCCAAAGCGCGACACCAGCGCGCGGCCCTTGCGCACCTCGAAGAAGTATCCCCAGGCGACGTTGAGGACGAACACGGCGACAATCACGATCAGCTGCGTCGCCAGGTGGAACAGCAAATCGCGCTCGCTGTACATATAGTAGTTAAAGCCGACGCTGGCCACCAGCGCCGCCACGCCGAGCAGGATCGCCTGCAACGGCGCCAGCGCCGCCAGCGCGAACGTCAGCGCCAGCCCGACCAGCAGGATTTGCCCGGCCTCGGCCGCGATGGCCCAGTCGGGCCGCGCCTTGAACTGGTCGTCGAGGATGGACTTGATGATGTTGGCGTGGATCTCCACGCCCGGATACTCGGGGCTGACGGGGGTGGCGCGCAGGTCGACCAGGCCGGGCGCGGTGGTGCCGATCAGCACCACCGCGCCTTTGAACAGCGCCGCCGGCGCGCGCCCGGTCAGCACGTCGGCCGCCGAGACGTAGCGGAAGGCGCCGCCGCGCGGACCGCCGCCGCCGCGGAACTGGATCACCGTCGTCATCGCCTCGCCCACCGGGATCAGGCGCTGGCCGCCGGGCAGGAACAGCGAGAGGAAATCGTAGCCGCCGCTGTCCTGCTGGCTTTGCGACATTTGCTCGACCCGGCGGTCCAGGAACGGCTTGATGGCGCGCGCCTTCAGATAGACGGCGGCCGTGGCCAGCGACAGCGACGGATAGTAATCGGCGCCGACCTGCTGGACCAGGCCGGCGGTGCGGACGATGCCGTCCGGGTCGGTGACCACCGAGAAGCTGCCGGCGCCGGCCGCCGCGCGCGCCAGCGGCGCCACGTTCGCTTCGTAGCCGTCGGCCGAATAGGCCAGCAGTTCGCGTCCGTTCAACTCCTGTTCCGAAAACAGCGGCGCCGGCAGCGCGCCCTTGACCTGGTCCGGCGACAGGTTAAAGCCGAGCACCACCGGCTGGCCCGCCAGCGCGGCGGCGAACAGGCCGTCGTAGTCCATCGCCGGCCGGAGCTCGGCGAGCCGGCGGCGCAGCGCCGGCACATCCTTGAGTTCGCCTTCCGACAATTTCTCCAGCACGCCGTAGCCGGAACTGGTGTCGGGCTCGGGGAACGAGATATCGTAGCCGACCGCGGCCACCTGGTAGTGCCGCGTGAGCTGCGAGACCAGCCGCGCCTGGATATTGCGGCTCCACGGAAAGCGTCCGAATTCGGTGAGCGCTTGGCCGTCGATGTCGACGATGACGATGCGCCGGTCCAGCACCGGCGCTTGCAGCTTCATGCGCTCGCCGGCGATCAGGCTGTCGAGGCGGGCGACGGTGCCGCTGTCGAACCAGCTCAGCGAATAGGCGACGCCCAGCGCCGTGATGAGCATGCCCAGCAGCCAGCGCGGGCCGGATTTGAACAACGTTCGGGTCCAGTTGCGCACCGCCCTTCCCTACGGCCGGTAGCCGGGAATGCGCGCTTCGTCGACGGTGTCGATCTGTTTGTCGTCCATGCTGCGGCGGGCGAACTCCAGATAGACCTTGCCGCGGACGAAGATGTCGAACAGGTCCGGATCGATGTGGCCGTTGAGCGAGAACTTGCCCAGGATGTGCAGCGCCTCCGACAGCATCTTGCCTTTCTTGTACGGGCGGTCCTGGGCCGTGAGCGCCTCGAATATGTCGGCGATGGCCATCAGCCGCGCCGGCACCGACATCTGGTCGCCGGTCAGTCCGCGCGGATAGCCCTTGCCGTCCATGCGCTCGTGATGGCCGCCGGCGTACTCCGGCACGTTCTTCAGATGCTTGGGCCACGGCAGCGACTCGAGCATGCGGATCGTCACGCCGATGTGGTTGTTGATGATCTGGCGCTCGGGCGCGGTCAAGGTGCCGTATTTGATGGTCAGGTTCATGATCTCGTCGGCGTCGAGGAAATCGCGCTCGACGCCGTCCGCACCGGTCCAGCGGCGCGCGACGGCGATCTCGCGCACGCGGCGCTGATGCGCCTCCGGCATCGATTCGCTGCCGATGTTGGCGTGGCGGATGAAGTCGCGCTCCTCGCGCAGCGCGGCCTGGTGGCGCGCGAGGTCGGCGTCGATCGCGGCGCAAGTCGCGGCGTGGGTACCGGCTTGGGTGCCAGCTTGGGTGCCAGCTTGGGTGCCAGCTTGCGCCGCAGCTTGAGCCCCGCCGGCGGTCGCCACGCCCTGCGCGGCCGCCAGCTTTTGCTTGAGCGCGGCGATTTCGGCATCGCGCAACAGCACCTCGAAGCGGGTATCGACCAGATTGATGCGGTCGCAGATGGTCTCGAGCTTGGTGGCCTTGTCGACCACATGCACCGGCGTGGTGATCTTGCCACAATCGTGCAGCAGGCCGGCCAGCCACAGCTCCTTGCGGTCGCCGTCGGTCATGCGGAAGTCGGCCATCGGTCCGCTGGCGGTGTCGTGCACGGCCTCGGCCAGCATCATCGTCAGCTCGGGCACCAGCTGGCAATGGCGGCCGGTGTACGGCGACTTTTCATCGATGCCGATGTTGATCAGGTTGACCAGCGCCTCGAGCAGTTCCTCGAGCTGGCGGATCAGGCG
>DASVTJ010000204.1:0-5591 GCA_036387635.1 Duganella sp. | reverse complement strand
AAATCCATCACGCCGTCGGCGCTGCAGAAGCGCAGTCGCGTCATGGCGTTGATGATGCAGCGCAGCCGGTCGGCGCCGCGCAGGTCGTCGGACCATTGGTTCGGCAGGTTGCCGTACATCTCGGCCAGGAAATCGGCGAAGCCGGCGTCCGGACCGCGCAGCATCTGCTGCACCTCGCCGGCCAGCGCCATGGCCTGGTCGGCGCTCCATTGCGGCAGCAGGCCGGCGTGCACCAGCACGTGGCCCTGTGTCTGGATCGCCAGCGGGCGGCGCCGCACCCAGTCGATCAGCTCGTCGCGGTCGGGCGCGTGCAGGATCGGGGCCAGCGTGTCGGACTTGTGCTCGGCGCGGATGCCGTAGGCGACCGCCAGCAAATGCAGGTCGTGGTTGCCGAGCACGCTGTCGATCAAGCCGCCGCTGGCCATCGATAGCTTGCGCACATGGCGCAACGTGGCCAGCGAATCGGGACCACGGTTGATCAAATCGCCCGCGAACAAAATGACGGGCTCGGCCACGCCCACTTCGGCCGCGTGCGCGCGTATGCGGTCGAGCATGGCCAGGGCTTGCTCGTGACAGCCCTGTAAATCGCCGATGACGTAGGTTTTCATATTGTTGCTCTCTGGTTCGTTGCTTTAGAAACTGAATTACCCTGAAATCAGAGTGCAGGTGTTGATTTTTGCCCGTAGGCAGCGCAGTTTCACATAAAATCACTCATACGACTCTTTTGACTCTTGCTGCGGGATACTAAATGATTTTTGTTACAGGTGGTGCCGGTTTTATCGGTTCAAATTTTGTCCTCGACTGGCTGGCCCAGTGCGAGGAGCCGGTGGTTAATTTTGACAAGCTGACCTATGCCGGCAACCTAACCAACCTGGCCTCGCTCAAGAACGATGCCCGCCACATCTTTGTGCGCGGCGACATCTGCGACCAGGCGCACGTGCTGGCGCTGTTCCAGCAGCACAAGCCGCGCGCGGTACTGCACTTCGCCGCCGAAAGCCACGTCGACCGTTCGATCGTCGGCCCCGGCGAATTCATCAACACCAATATCAACGGCACCTTCAGCCTGCTCGAGGCGACCCGCGCCTATTGGTCGGCGCTGCCCGACGACGAGAAGACCGCGTTCCGCTTCCTGCACGTGTCGACCGACGAGGTCTACGGCACCCTGGGCCCGGACGACCCGCCGTTCAGCGAAACCACCGCCTTCGCCCCCAACAGCCCGTACTCGGCGTCGAAGGCCGCGTCCGACCACCTGGTGCGTTCTTACCACCATACCTATGGTGTGCCGACGGTGACGACCAACTGTTCCAACAACTACGGCCCGTACCACTTCCCGGAAAAACTGATTCCGCTGATCATCGCCAACGCCCAGGCCGGCAAACCGCTGCCGATCTACGGCGACGGCCAGCAGGTGCGCGACTGGCTGTACGTGAGCGACCACTGCGCCGCGATCCGCCGCGTACTCGAAGCGGGGCGCCTGGGCGAAACCTACAACGTCGGCGGCTGGAACGAGATGGCCAACCTCGACGTGGTGCACACCTTGTGCGACATGCTCGACCAGCTGACACCGAAGGCCGACGGCGCCAGCTACCGCGCCCAGATCACCTACGTCAAGGACCGTCCCGGCCACGACCGCCGCTACGCCATCGACGCGCGCAAGCTCGAGCGCGAACTGGGCTGGAAGCCGGCCGAGACGTTCCAGACCGGCATCGCCAAGACCGTGCAATGGTATCTCGACAACCAGGCCTGGGTCGCCGACGTGCAGTCGGGCGGCTATGCCAAATGGGTGGAAACCAATTACTTTAACCGCGAGGAGCAGGCATGAGCACCCCATTGAACGCCGCTAAAAACAGCCGCAAGGGCATCATCCTGGCCGGCGGTTCCGGCACCCGGCTGTATCCGGTGACGATGAGCGTGTCGAAGCAGTTGCTGCCGATCTACGACAAGCCGATGATCTACCATCCGCTGACGGTGTTGATGTTGGCCGGCATGACCGAGATCTTGCTGATCTCGACGCCGCAGGACACGCCGCGCTTCCAGGACCTGCTGGGCGACGGCAGCCAGTGGGGCATCAGCATCAGCTACGCGGTGCAGCCGTCCCCGGACGGGCTCGCGCAGGCCTTCATCATCGGCAAAGAGTTTGTCGGCGATGCGCCATCGGCGCTGATCCTGGGCGACAACATCTATTATGGCAACGACCTCGACGCGCTGCTCAACAACGCCAGCGACCGCACCGACGGCGCCACCGTGTTCGCCTACCACGTGCAGGACCCGGAGCGCTATGGCGTGGTCGAGTTCGACGACAGGCGCCAGGCGGTGTCGATCGAGGAAAAACCGGCCGTGCCGAAATCGAACTATGCCATTACCGGCCTGTATTTCTACGACAACCAGGTGTGCGACATCGCGGCCAGCATCAAGCCGTCCGCGCGCGGCGAGCTCGAGATCACCGACGTCAACCGCGTCTACCTGGAGCGGCGCCAATTGAACGTCGAGGTGATGGGGCGCGGCATGGCCTGGCTCGACACGGGCACCCACGAGTCGCTGCTCGAGGCCGGCCAGTTCATCGCCACCATTGAAAAGCGCCAAGGCCTGAAGGTCGCCTGCCCGGAGGAGATCGCCTACCGCAAGGGCTATATCGACGCCGCCCAGGTGCGCAAGCTGGCCGAGCCGCTAAAGAAGAACAATTATGGCCAGTATCTGCTGCGCATCCTAGAAGACAAGGTCGTATCGCGATGAATATTATCACCACCCCGCTGGCGGGCCAGCTGATGCTGGAGCCGCGCGTGTTCGGCGACGATCGCGGCTTTTTCTACGAAAGTTTCAACGCCCGCCAGTTCGCCGAGGCCACCGGCGTCAGCGCCGCTTTCGTGCAGGACAACCATTCGCGCTCGGCCAAGGGCGTGCTGCGCGGCCTGCATTACCAGATCCGGCAGGCGCAGGGCAAGCTGGTGCGCGTGACGGCGGGGGCGGTGTACGACGTCGCCGTCGACCTGCGCAAAAGCTCGCCGAGCTTCGGCCAGTGGTTCGGCGCCGAGCTGTCGGCCGACAACAAGCGCCAGATGTGGATACCGGCCGGCTTCGCGCACGGTTTCGTCGTCACTAGCGAGCACGCCGAGTTCCTCTACAAAACCACCGATTACTGGGCGCCCGAGCATGAGCGCGCCCTCCTGTGGAACGATCCGGCGATCGGCATCAGCTGGCCGCTGGACGTGACGCCGTTGTTGTCGGCGAAGGACCAGGCGGCGTCGCTGCTGGCCGACGCCGAGGTGTTCGGATGAGCGCGCCGCTAAAGATCTTACTCACCGGTAGCACCGGTCAGGTCGGTTACGAACTGGCGCGCAGCCTGCAGGCCTTGGGCGAGGTGGTCGCGGTCGATCGCGCCGTCATGGATCTGTCCAACCTCGACCAGGTGCGCGACGTGATCCGCCAGGTCAAGCCGGGGCTGATCGTCAATCCTGCCGCCTACACGGCGGTCGACAAGGCCGAGAGCGAGCCGGAGCTGGCATACCGCGTCAACGCCGAAGCGCCGGGCCTGATGGCGCAGGAAGCAAAATTGCTGGGCGCGGCAATGGTGCATTATTCGACCGACTACGTGTTCGACGGCAGCGAGCCGGCGGCGAGGGTGGAGAACGATCCGACCGGCCCGCTCAACGTCTACGGCGCCAGCAAGCTGGCCGGCGAGCAAGCCATCGCGGCGGCCGGCATCCCGCATCTGATCTTCCGCACCAGCTGGGTGTACGGCATGCGCGGCAAGAATTTCCTGTTGACGATGCTGCGCCTGGCCAAGGAGCGCGACGAACTGCGCGTCGTCGCCGACCAGCACGGCGCGCCGACCTGGAGCCGCACCATCGCCGACACCACCGCGCAAGTGCTGTCGCAGGCGCGCGCGGGCGGCGCCAACTGGTGGGTGGGCAACAGCGGCGTCTACCACCTGAGCGCGCAAGGCCAGACCACTTGGTTCGAGTTCACCCAGGCGATTGTCGAGGCAGCCAAGCTGGAGTGCCGCGTGCTGCCGATCGCCAGCGCCGAGTATCCCACCCCGGCCAAGCGTCCGCAATATTCGATGATGTCGTCCGAGCGTTTGATGACGCGTTTCTGCCATCTGCCCGACTGGAAGCAAGCGCTGCATTTGTGCATGGACTGAGCCCGGCGGAGAACCGCGCGCACCGGCTGTGTCACGCCGGTTCGCACGGTGCGGGTTTCCCGCGGCCGGCGCGTAGCGCCGCTCGCTACCATTTGTATCGATTGGTAAGCAATCGCGCCCGACCAATTTTGTACTGCTATGATGCCGACGCGCCGCTGATGGGGCAGGGGGGCGGCAGGCCCATTGTTGCCTCGGCTGTTGCAAATGCGGCCGTCGTTTGACGCAAATGCGCTAATCGCCCCTATCAATCAGGATTGCCGTGACCAATCCGGTACAATCGCGGGTTAGCGTGCTGACAACCCAGCCACTGTACCGGTAAGCGCCTCCGGTAATTTTGTATAGATAAGATATGTTTTCCTTTTTACTGAGCTTTATCGCTTCCGCGCTGCTTACCCTGCTGGTCATAAAGCAATCGAGACTGCACGGGCCGGCGCTCGATTCGGATTTTCTCGGTGTCCAGAAAGTCCACGCGCACCAAGTGGCGCGCATCGGCGGCTTGTCGATCTTCCTGTCGGTCGCGCTCAGTTCGGCCATTTCCATCTGGCGCGTGCCATCGATGGGCAATTGGCTGCTCTCGTTGCTGGCCTGCTCGGCGGTCGCCTTTGTCGGAGGCATCGTCGAAGATTACACCGGCCGCGTCAGCGCCGGGCGCCGGCTGATGCTGACCATGGCCGCCGCCGCGCTCGGTTATTTTTTGCTCGACGCGCGGATCGACCGGATCGACTTCCCATTTGCCGCCTGGCCCATCCAATATGTGTGGATTACGCTGCCGCTGACGGTATTGGCGGTGGCCGGCGTGGCCAACGCGGTCAATATCATCGACGGTTTTAATGGCCTGGCCAGCGTGGTCTGTATTTGCATGCTGCTCTCGCTCGGTTATGTGGCGTTGCAGGTCAATGATATGTTTGTGCTGATCGCCGCGCTGATGGTGGCCGGCGCCACGGCTGGCTTCCTGATCTGGAATTATCCGGTGGGGATGATATTCCTCGGCGATGGCGGCGCCTATTTCATCGGCTTCATGCTGGGTGAACTGGCGTTGCTGCTGGTAATGCGCAATCCGCAAGTGTCGACCTGGTACGCGGCGTTGTTACTAATATATCCGACCTTCGAAACCTTATTCTCGGTCTACCGCCGCATGTTCGTGCGCGGGAAGTCGCCTGCCATGCCGGACGGTATTCACTTGCACAGTCTGATATTCCGCCGCATCGTGCAATGGGCTGTCGGGCGCAAGGAGGCGCGCGCGCTGATCCGGCGCAATTCCCTGACGTCGCCTTATCTGTGGATGTTTTCGCTGATGGCGGTGATACCAGCCACGATATTCTGGCGCCACACCTGGGTATTAATGGTGTTCTGTATTTTATTCATCAGCAGCTACATCTGGATTTACGTGCGGATCGTCCGGTTCAAGTCGCCGCGCTGGATGATCCGCCATAAGAAATTTTGATTTTCC
>DASVTJ010000203.1:0-5692 GCA_036387635.1 Duganella sp. | reverse complement strand
CTCCCCTTCCACCGAATACCGAATACAGGAGAAACACTATGGCAGCGATTACTGCAGCAATGGTAGGCGAACTGCGCGCCAAGACGGACGCGCCAATGATGGAATGCAAAAAAGCACTGACCGAAGCCGAAGGCGACATGGGCCGTGCCGAAGAGATCCTGCGCGTCAAGCTGGGCGGCAAGGCATCGAAAGCGTCGTCGCGCATCACCGCCGAAGGCGTGGTCGCCACCTACATCGCCAACGGCGTGGGCGCGCTGATCGAAGTGAACTCGGAAACCGACTTCGTCGCCAAGAACGACGACTTCCTGAACCTGGCCAACAACGCCGCCAAGCTGGTCGCCGAACACAACCCGGCCGACGTTGCCGCGCTGCTGGCCCTGCCAGCCGGCGACGGTCAGACGCTGGACGAAGTGCGCGCCGCGTTGATCGGTAAGATCGGCGAAAACATGTCGATCCGCCGCTTCCAGCGTTTCGAGACGACCGCCAAGCTGGCGTCGTACCTGCACGGCACCCGCATCGGCGTGATGGTCGAGTTCGACGGCGCCGACGAGCAAGTCGGTAAAGACGTGGCCATGCACATCGCCGCGATGAAGCCGGTGTCGCTGTCGGCCGACCAGGTTCCTGCCGAACTGATCGAAAAAGAGCGCTCGGTCGCCCAGTTGAAGGCCGACGAAGACGCAGCCACCGCCGCTGCCGCCGGCAAGCCTGCGCAATCGCCGGAAATCGTCGCCAAGCGCCTCGAAGGTTCGGTCCAGAAGTATCTGAAGGAAGTGTCGCTGCTGAACCAGGCGTTCGTCAAGAACGACAAGCAGTCGATCGAACAGATGCTGAAAGAAAAAGCGACGACCGTCAAATCGTTCACCATGTACGTGGTGGGCGAGGGCATCGAAAAGAAAGTCGACGACTTCGCCGCAGAAGTGGCCGCTCAGATGGCTGCTTCCCAGGGTTAATAGTTGAAACGGGCCGCGAGGCCCGTTTTTTTAGCCCGGCAAGATAATCTTGTCTGTAACACCAGTTGTCCCCGGCGGCCGTCGCGCCTATCTCAAGGTATGATAGGCGCCGGCAGCCTTTCCTGAATCAACCCCATACACACACTTTAGGAGCCCCGTCTCATGTCCAAACCAGCCTACAAGCGCGTCCTCCTCAAATTGTCCGGCGAAGCCCTGATGGGCGATGATCCTTACGGCATCAACCGCGCCACGATCGAACGGATGGTCGCCGATGTGGCCGAGGTCGCGAAAATGGGCGTGGAACTGGCGATCGTCATCGGCGGCGGCAACATCTTCCGCGGCGTCGCCCCCGGCGCCCAAGGCATGGACCGCGCCACCGCCGACTACATGGGCATGCTCGCCACCGTCATGAACGCGCTGGCCCTGGCCGACGCCATGCGCCATGTCGGCATCACCGCGCGCGTGATGTCGGCCATCGCCATCGAACAGGTGGTCGAGCCGTATGTGCGCCCGAAAGCGCTGCAATATCTGGAAGAAGGCAAGGTCGTGGTGTTTGCGGCCGGCACCGGCAACCCGTTCTTCACCACCGACACGGCCGCCGCGCTGCGCGGTTCCGAGATCAGCGCCGAGATCGTCCTGAAAGCGACCAAGGTCGACGGCGTCTACACCGCCGACCCGAAAAAAGACCCGAACGCCACGCTGTACCAGTCGATCACCTTCGACGAAGCCATTTCGAAGCATCTGCAAGTGATGGACGCGACCGCCTTTGCGCTGTGCCGCGACCAGAAACTGCCGATCAAAGTGTTCTCCATCACCAAGCCAGGCGCGCTCAAGCGCGTTATCATGGGCGAGGATGAGGGTACACTGGTTCATGTTTAATATTTAATACTTAAGCACCACGTTTTAATTTATCCGATCACAGGAGAGCAGCAATGTCCGTAGCTGACGTTAAAAAGAATGCGCAAGAACGCATGACCAAATCGCTGGAAACCCTGCGCGCCGATCTGGCCAAGGTCCGCACCGGCCGCGCCCACACCGGCATCCTCGACCACGTGATGGTCGAGTACTACGGTTCGCCGACGGCGCTGACGCAGGTGGCCAACGTCACCCTGATGGATGCGCGCACCATCGGCGTGCAGCCGTTCGAGAAGAAAATGGCCGCGAACATCGAAAAAGCCATCCGCGACGCCGACCTGGGCCTGAACCCGTCGTCGCAGGGCGACATGATCCGCGTGCCGACCCCGCCGTTGACCGAGGAACGCCGCAAGGAAATGGTCAAGCTGGTCAAGAGCGAAGCCGAGGACGCGAAAATCGCGGTGCGCAACATCCGCCGCGACGGCAACGAAAGCCTGAAAAAGCTGGTCAAGGACAAGTCGATCTCCGAAGACGACGAGCGCCGAGCCTCCGACGAGGTGCAAAAACTGACCGACAAGTTCATCGCCGACATCGACAAGATGGTTGTCGACAAAGAAAAAGAAGTGTTGACGGTATAACCTTCGTCACGCCGGTAGCACACGCCGCCTGGCCGCTTTTTGCGCGCCGGGCGGCGTTCGCTGTACTTGCGTACCGTATTTGCGTACTCTCTGGCGGCTTGTCTTTTCGCGCCACACCTGCAATACTTTCTACTTTGGCACCAAAGTTTTCATGAAATATACGAGTTCGACTACCGAGGTTCCGGAAGCCCCGAATGTGCCGCGTCACGTGGCGATCATTATGGATGGCAATGGCCGCTGGGCGACCAAGCGTTTTCTGCCGCGCGTGGCCGGCCACGTCAAAGGCGTGGAGGCGGTGCGCACCGTGGTCGAGGCATGCGCCCGTCGCGGCGTCGAGTACCTGACCCTGTTCGCCTTCAGTTCGGAAAACTGGCGCCGCCCGGAAGAGGAGGTGTCGCTGCTGATGCGCCTGTTCGTGACGGCGCTCGACCGCGAAGTCTCCAAGCTGCACGCCAACAATATCCGCTTGAAAGTGGTCGGCGACCTGAGCCGTTTTGACGCCAAGCTGCAGGGCATGATCGCCAACGCGGAGCGCAAGACCGCCAACAACACCCGCATGACCGTCACCGTCTGCGCCAACTACGGCGGGCGCTGGGACATCATGCAGGCGGTCGGCAAGATGGTGGCCGCGCACCCCGGCGCCGCCGACTTCACCGAGGAGCAACTGGCGCCGCACCTGGCGATGGCCTACGCGCCCGAGCCGGACCTGTTCATCCGCACCGGCGGCGAGCAGCGCATCTCGAACTTCCTGCTGTGGCAGCTCGCCTACACCGAATTGTTCTTTACCGAAACCTATTGGCCCGAGTTTTCCATCGAGTGCCTCGACGAGGCGATCGCCTCCTACCAGCACCGCGAGCGCCGCTTCGGCCGCACCGGCGCGCAATTGGCTGAAAAGAAAAACTAATGCTCAAAACCCGGGTTATTACAGCACTCGTCTTGCTGGCGGTGTTGCTGCCGATCCTGTATCTCAATTATTACCCCGCGTTTGCCGTGGTCGTCACCGTGTTCGTCGGCGCCGCGATGTGGGAGGGCGCGCGCCTGTTCGGCCTGTCGGAAGCGCCGGCGCGCGTGGTCGGCGTCGTCAGTTGCGGCCTGTTCGTGTTGCTGATGTATAGCGCCAAGCCCGGTTCCGTGACCGCGTTGTACGGCGTGGCCTCGCTGCTGTGGCTGATCCGCTATGCGCCGACGCTGGGCCTGGGCCTGCCGCCGCTCAAGGGCGCGGCCAACTGGTCGATGGCGATCACGTTCAGCTTTGCCATCTTCGCCTGCTTCTTCGCCATCGTCGGCCTGTATCTGAAGTCGCCTTTGTTCCTGCTGTCGGTGCTGGCCCTGGTGTGGATCGCCGACATCGGCGCCTATTTTTCCGGCAAGGCCTTCGGCAAGCGCAAGCTGGCGCCGACCATTTCCCCCGGCAAATCGTGGGAAGGCGCCATCGGCGGCGGCATCGCCGTGCTGGCGATCGCCTCGCTGACGATCGTGCTGGCCGCCGGCGTGCCGTGGCTGCAGGAAACTTTCGCCGTGCGCCTGCAAGCGCGCTTCGGCTGGGCGCTGACCCTGCTCGCGCTGCTGGTCATCGTGGCCGCCTCGGTTATCGGCGACCTGTTCGAATCCCAACTCAAGCGCCGCGCCGCGATCAAGGACAGCAGCAACCTGCTGCCGGGCCACGGCGGCGTGCTTGACCGTGTCGACGCGTTGATCCCGGTGCTGCCGCTGGCGGCGCTGCTCACCGCCTGGCTCTGAAAGACATTCCTATGCAACGCATCACCATTCTTGGCGCCACCGGTTCGATCGGCGTGTCCACGCTGGACGTGCTCGCCCGTCATCCCGAGCGCTATGCCGTCTACGCGCTGTCGGCGCACAGCCGCGTGGAAGAACTCGCCGCCCAGTGCGTGCGGTTCCGTCCCGCGCGCGCGGTGGTCGGCACCGCCGCCGCCGCCGACCGCCTGGGCGCGCTGCTGCGCGCGGCCGGCGTCGCCACCGAAATCGACTACGGCGAAGCGGCGCTGTGCGCCATCGCCAGCGCGCCCGAGGTCGACAGCGTGATGGCCGCCATCGTCGGCGCCGCCGGCCTGGCGCCGACACTCGCCGCCGCCCGCGCCGGCAAGAAAGTGCTGCTGGCGAACAAGGAAGCGCTGGTCATGTCCGGCCAGCTGTTCATCGACGCCGCCGCCGAAGCGGGCGCCGTGCTGCTGCCGATCGACAGCGAGCACAATGCGATCTTCCAGTGCCTGCCGTCGTCGTACGGCCGCAAGCCACAGCAAAGCGGCGTCGCCAAGATTTTGCTGACCGCGTCCGGCGGCCCGTTCCTGACGCGCGCCGTCGAAACGCTGGAGGACGTCACGCCGGAGCAGGCCTGCAAGCATCCCAACTGGTCGATGGGCCGCAAGATCTCGGTCGATTCGGCCACGATGATGAACAAGGGCCTGGAGGTGATCGAGGCGCACTGGCTGTTCGGCGCGCCCGCCGACCAGATCGAAGTCGTGATCCATCCGCAATCGGTGATCCATTCGATGGTGTCGTATGTCGACGGCTCGGTGCTGGCACAGCTGGGCAACCCGGACATGCGCACCCCGATCGCCCACGCGCTGGCCTACCCGGAGCGCATCGATTCCGGCGTCGCCCAACTGGACCTGACGCAGATCGCCACGCTGCAGTTCGAGCGTCCCGACTATGCGCGCTTCCCGTGCCTGGCGCTGGCCTTCGACGCGTTGCGCGCCGGCGGCACCGCGCCGGCGCTGCTGAACGCGGCCAATGAAATCGCCGTGCAGGCGTTCCTCGACCTGCGAATCGGCTTCCGCCAGATCGACCGCGTCATCGCGCACGTGATGGCGGCGCTGCCGCACGGCGCCGCCGACAGCATCGAAGCCGTCATGGCGCAGGACGCGCTGGCGCGCGTCGCCGCCGAAACCACCATCGCTGGACTGGCAAAATGAACTTCCTGCAAACCGCGCTGGCGTTCGTCGTCTGCCTCGGCTCCCTGATCATCTTCCATGAGTTGGGCCACTACCTGGTGGCGCGCTGGTGCGGCGTCAAAGTGCTGCGTTTCTCGGTTGGCATGGGCAAGGTCGTGTGGTCGCGTCGCTTCGGCCCGGACCAGACCGAGTGGGCCGTGTCGGCGTTGCCGCTGGGCGGCTACGTCAAGATGCTCGACGCCCGTGAAACCGATATGGGCACCATGCCGGTCGAAGACCTGCCGCGCGAATTCACGCGCCAGAACGTGTGGAAGCGCATCGCCATCGTCGCCGCCGG
>DASVTJ010000202.1:0-2203 GCA_036387635.1 Duganella sp. | reverse complement strand
GGCCCTTGATCGTCATCACCGCCCTATCGCCCTCGATGCGCACGCGCACCACGCGCTCCTTGTGCGACGACAGATAGCCCTGGCGGAAAAACACCGGCTCGCCAAGGCTTTTCCACGCGTCGCCGCGCACCAGGAACTTGCGCTCGATCTCGACGCCCATCTCAGTAGTCGTCCAGCGACAGCAGGATCGGCTGCAGGATCGCCGCGCCCAGCGCCGCGCTGCGCGCGCCATTCCAGCCCACGTGCGGATCGGGCAGGTCGGCGTTGTCCTTGAACGGCATCTCCAACGTCAGCGCCAGGCAGCCGAAGTGGTGGCCGACATATTTCGACGCCAGCGTCAGCATGTCCGCCTTGTACTTGCTGGCCGCGTAGCCGACCTTGTCCTGGAAATCCGGGCTGGCGTTTTTATAGCGGTCGATGAAGGCTTGCTGCTTGGCGCGGCGCTCCTCGCCGAAGTTCTCCAGCATCTCGTTACCGGCCACGAAGTTATACGGCAGTGCCTCGTCGCCGTGGATATCGAAGAACATGTCGATGCCCGTTTCGTGCATCTTCTGCTTCACAAACAGCACTTCCGGGCTGCGCTCGGCGCTTGGCGTCATCCACTCGCGATTGAGGTTGGCGCCGGCGGCGTTGGTGCGCAGGTTGCCGCGCACCGAGCCATCAGGATTCATGTTCGGCACGATGTAGAACACGCAGCGCTGCAGCAGCTTGCGCGCGATCGGATTCGCATCGTCCAGCAGCGAATCGATCAAGCCTTCGATGAACCACTCGGCCATCGACTCGCCCGGATGCTGGCGCGCGATGAACCAGATTTTCTTTTCCGCTTCCGGGTTGCCGACGACGACCAGGTTCATGTCGCGGCCGTCGACGGTGCTGCCCAGATCGAGCACGCGCGCCAGCGGGTTCTCGGCCACTTCGCCCAGCAGGCGCAGATGGCGTTCGAACGAATACGGCTCGAAGTACGCGTAGTAGACGCTGTCGAGTTCGGGCGTGTGGCGGATCGTCATGACGCTGCCGTCGAAGGTGGTCGGCACGCGGAACCAGTTCTCGCTGTCGTAGCTGGCCACGGCCTGATAATCCTGGTAGCCGTTGGCGTAGGTGGCCTGGCCGGCGTTGAGGATGCGCATCGTCACCTGCTGGCCGCGCGCGCCCTGCAAACGGTAATGGAACCACTGGTGGATGTCGGCGTGCGAATCCTTGCGCAGATTGAGCTCGATGCTGGCGGCGCCGTCGGCGCGCAGCACTTCGATGGCGCCGGAATCAAAGTTCTGGCTGATTTTGATGGTCATGTCGATCCAATAAGTGAATACCGATGACGCTATTTTACCAGCCGCGGGCTTTAAAGATCCGTAGGGCGGATTGGCCGGAACGGCGTCATCCGCCCTACGTAACTCCCCGGCTCAGCCCAGGTTGCAGCCCCCGGCCCTTAGCGCCGCGCGCACACGCGACGCCCCGGCTCAGCCGACGTTGACGCCCTTGGCCTTGAGCGCGGCGCGCACGCCGGCGCCATAGGCGGGATCGGCCTGGTCGAAGTGGCCCAGCTGGCGGGCGATGATCTCGGCGCTCACCTGGCTCAATGGCCCTGCGATGTTATCGAACAGGTTGCGCTTTTCCTCGGCCGGCATCAGGCGGAACAGGTTACCGGCTTGCGTGTAATCGTCCTCCTTGCCGCGACCGTCGAAACGGGCCGCGCCGCCTTGCAGCGCCAGCGCCGGTTCGCCGTGACCGAGGCCCTGCGGATTGCTGCCGCTGGACTCGACCGGCATGTAATTCTGCGCCGCGCCGCCGTTGGCGATAGCCATCGCGCCGTCGCGCTGTTGGTTGTGCACCGGGCAGCGCGGCGCGTTCACCGGCAGGTGCTGGTGGTTGGTGCCGACCCGGTACAACTGCGCGTCGTGGTAGGCGAACAGGCGCGCCTGCAGCATCTTGTCGGGCGAGTAGCCCAGGCCCGGCACCACGTTCGACGGCGACAACGCCGCCTGCTCGACCTCCGCGTGGTAGTTCAACGGGTTGCGGTTCAACTCGAACACGCCGACCGGTATCAGCGGGAAGTCCTTGTGCGGCCAGACCTTGGTCAGGTCGAACGGGTTCCAGCCGGTGCGCGCTTCCCACGCGGCCAGTTCGGCCTCGGTGGCCACCTGCAGCTTGACGTCCCACCGCGGGAAGTCGCCGGCGGCGATCGCGCCGAACAGGTCGCGCTGCG
>DASVTJ010000201.1:0-2653 GCA_036387635.1 Duganella sp. | reverse complement strand
CACCATCGCGGTGTCGAGCGTGAAAACTTCGGTGGCATCGCCACCGTGGTTGTTGGCCTGAGCCGTCATGACATATCCCCGGCCAGATCAAAAATCGGCATATACAGCAGCACCACGATGGCGCCGACGATCAGGCCGATGGCGGCCATCAGCAGCGGTTCGAAGGTGCGCGTGAAACGTTCTATCCAGCGGCTGATTTCGCCGTCGTAAAAGGCCGCCGACTGCGTCAGCATCGGCCCCATGTCGCCGGTGCGCTCGCCCACGCGCAGCATGCGCAGCGAAATGGGCGTGGTCAGCTGGCTGGTCTCGAAGGCGGTCGACAGCGGCAGGCCGGCCTCGATGTCGGCGCGCGCGGCGCGCAGGTTCTGGCGGATGCCGGCCGAGACCATGCCCTGCACCGTCTCGATGGCGTGCACGATGGTGATGCCGCCCTCGCTGAGCATGCCCAAGGTCAGATACAGGCGCGACAGTTCGTAGATGCGCACGCGCTCGCCGATGCCGGGCAGGCGGCTCAGCAGCCGGACGACGCCGCCGCCAGCCATCAGGTGGCGCGCCGTCAGCACCAGCGCGGCCAGCACGGCGGCCGCGCCGCCGAGCATGACGGCGGTGTGCTGGCTGGCGAACTGGCCCCAGTTGAGCATCTGCTGCGACAGCCACGGCAGGTCCCGCCCGGCGCCCTGGTAGACCTCGGCGAAGCGCGGCACCACGTAGCCGATCAGGAACATGCTGACGCCGCCGCCGACCAGCAGCAGGATGCACGGGTAGATCGCGGCCGAGACCAGCTTGCCGCGCACCACGTCGATGCGCTGCTGGTAGTCGATGAAGCGCGACAGCGAGCGTGGCAGGTCGGACGTGCCCTCGGCGGCCTTGACGATGCCGATGTACAGCGGCGGGAACAGTTCCGGCTGCTCGGCCAGCACCGCCGAGAAGCGCTGGCCTTCGCGCAGGCCGGCGAGCAGGCGTTCGAGCACGCTGCGCGTGGCCGGGCTGGTTTCCTTTTCCAGCAACGCTTCGAGGCCCTCGACGATGCCCAGGCCGGCCGTCAGCAGCGCCAGCAACTCCTGGCTGAACAGCACCAGCGAGAGGCCCTTGGCGCGCGACTTGCCGCCGCGCAGGCCGGCAATGCCGCCGCGCGCCGGCGCGATGGCGCTGACGAACAGGCCGCGCGCCTCGACCTGACGGCGCGCGTCGGCCTCATCGCGGCCATCGATGAGCAGATGGGAGATGACCATATCGGCCGACAAGGTGCGGACATCGAACTGCATGACGAATACTGCTTTCGTGGACGGTGGCGGTGCTGAAGCCAAGGCCGGCTATGCCGGCCGCTTTGCGGGCTGGTTATTGCAAGCTGGTTACGAGCTCATTATTGCTAGCTGATTATTGCGAACTGATGTCGGCGTCTTCGCCGGCGCCGCTCGGCTGGCCGTCGCGGCCCAGCGACGTGATCTCGAACTCGCCCTTGGTGCCGGGCGCCTTGTACTGGTACGGGTGGCCCCACGGATCGGGTGGCACGCCTTTTTTCAGGTACGGGCCGTTCCATTTGGCCCCGGCCGTGGCAGGCGCGGCCACCAGAGCGCCGAGGCCCTCCTCGGTGGTCGGGTAGCGGCCGACGTCGAGCCGGAAGGTGTCGAGCGATTTTTCAAACGCGTCGATTTGCGCCTTGGCGATCGTGACCTCGGACTTGCCCAGCTGGGCGAAGTATTTGGGGCCGACATAGGCCGCCAGCAGGCCGATGATGACGATCACCACCAGCAATTCCAACAACGTGAAGCCGCCAGCCTTGCGGGCCGCCGTCCAACCGCGATTCTTCGCCACTTCCATCCGACCAACTCCTTAATTCACCCGAACATTTTCGCCACGGGCCGGGGCCGCGCGACGGCGTCAACCGCACTAACAGAGGCTACCATGCGCTTTGCCAAGGATACAAACTTTTCTTGCGCCAACGCCCCGGCGCGCTCGTCGGCCGCGGCCGTGTTCGGGGCCTCATACTCTACCGCAAAAACGGCTGGCGCAGGCCTTCGTGTTTGTGCTTCATCAACAATGTTGTGGATTCCTCACAGCCGCCGCACGCGATTGAAACCATGCGCTCCCAGCGGAAACCGAATTTATCACGTCAAATTTGATAGTTACCCAAATTTTTACTCCTAAACTTTTCACAATTTTATTGTCCGGGTTGCTACACTAAATGTCATCACCCGCGCACGCGGGCGAACACGCCGGGCCCGGCGCGATCAGCTTTACAACGTCATCGCAGCTTCACACATAAAAAAGGGTAGAGATCCATGAAACGCAGCTTGCACCTTCCCGATGCGCCACGCGCAGCATCGAGCTTCCGACTGACACAATTGGTCCGCGCAACCCTTCTGGCAGGCCTCACCATGGCCGCCATGGGCTCGGCGCACGCCGACACCACGCTCACCTTCGGCACCGGCTTCTCGGGCGAGATCACCGTCGGCACCGGCGTCACCAGCGAAGGCATGGTGATCGCCGGCTACAGCTTCGACGACGAGGCGCTGCCGAGCGACGTGGTCGGCGCCGTCATCGACGGCACCGACGCCCAGGCCGCCTGCGGCGCGCTGCAATGCCCGTCGAGCACCGGCAGCTACCTGACCGGCCTCAACGATGGCATCATCGAGATCACCAGCAACACCCC
>DASVTJ010000200.1:0-1918 GCA_036387635.1 Duganella sp. | reverse complement strand
TCGGTCGAGGGCAGCGGCAGGCCGATGGTGCCGGTGAAATCGGTGATGTCGCAGCGGTTGGCGGTGACGACCGGCGAGGTCTCGGACAAACCATACCCCTCGACGATCGGGGTGCCCGTCATTTTCAGCCATTTGTCGGCCACCGCCTGCTGCACCGCCATGCCGCCGCCCGGACACAACAGGTAGCTCGAGTGGTCCAGATTCGCAAATGCCGGCTGGTTGACCAGGCCGTTGTACAGCGTGTTCACGGCCGGGAAGACGTTGATGCGGTACTTGCCGAGTTCCTTGATGAAGCCGTCCATGTCGCGCGGGTTCGGGATCAGCACGTTCATCGCGCCCATGCGCATGCCCAGCAGCGCGCAGACCGTGAGCGCATAGATGTGGTACAGCGGCAGCGCGCACATGTATTGCAGCTGCTGGCCGGCAGGCAGGCGGGCAAGCGAGGGGCCGAACCAGCCTTCGTTCTGCAGCACGTTGGCCAGCACGTTCCGGTGCAGCAGGACGGCGCCTTTCGAGACGCCGGTGGTGCCGCCCGTGTACTGCAAAAAGGCGATGTCGTCATGCCCGAGCTTGACCGGCTTGAACGTGAGGCGCGCGCCCTCGGCCAGCACTTTCTTGAAGGGGGTAGAACCCGGCAGCGACCAGCCTGGCACCATCTTCTTCACTTTACGCACGACGAAGTTGACGATGGTGCCCTTGACGCCGCCCAGCAGGTCGCCCATGGTGCCGACGATGACGTGTTTGACTGGCGTATTCGCGATCACCTGCTCCACCGTGTGCGCGAAATTCTCCAGCACCACCAGCGCCTCGGCGCCGGAATCCTTCAGTTGATGCTGCAGTTCGCGGGGGGTGTAGAGCGGGTTGACGTTGACGATGGTGTAGCCGCCGCGCAGGGCCGCGGCCATCGCGACCGGATATTGCAGCACGTTCGGCAGCATGATCGCCACGCGCGCGCCCGGCTGCAGGCCGCGGCTCTGGAACCAGGCGGCCATCTGCGCCGACATGCGATCGAGGTCGCCGTAGGTGATCGTCTTGTCCATGCAGGCAAAGGCGTTCTGGGCCGCGTACTTGCGGAAGGCTTCTTCCAGCAAATGGGTCAGGGAACGGTACTGCGTCGGGTCGATTTCCGCCGGGACGCCACCCTGGTACGACTTGAGCCAAAACTTGTCCATCTATGCCTCGCCTTCTTGAATTTCTGTGTCCAATAAAAATGCAAAGCCGCCCGGTTAATCGGGCGGCTCTGCCAGCCGGACGCGCTGGTCACTACACCATGCTATGTCAGGCTGCTTGCTTTTGCTTTTGCTGCTGTTCGTCGCGCAGCGCGCGCCGCAGGATCTTGCCGACGTTCGTCTTCGGCAGTTCGTCGCGGAATTCAATGTACTTCGGTTTCTTGTAGCCGGTGAACTGGCCCTTGCAGTATTCCATCAGCGCGCTTTCCGTCAGCGACGGATCGCGGCGCACCACGAACACCTTGACGGCCTCGCCCGAGTGCTCGTCCGGCACGCCGACGACGGCGCATTCGAGCACGCCCGGGTGGCCGGCGATCACGCCTTCGAGTTCGTTCGGATAAACGTTAAAGCCGGACACCAGGATCATGTCCTTCTTGCGGTCGACGATCTTCACGTAGCCGCGCTCGTCCATCGTGCCGATGTCGCCCGACTTGAAGAAGCCGTCGGCCGTCATGACCTTGGCCGTTTCGTCCGGACGGTTCCAGTAGCCCGCCATCACCTGCGGACCGCGGATCGCGATCTCGCCCGGCTGGCCCAGCGGCACCGGCTTGCCTTCGTCGTCGAGGATGGCGATGTCGGTCGACGGCACCGGCAGGCCGATGCTGGCGGTGAAGCCGGTTTCGTCCGAGCGGTTGCAGGTGGCGACCGGCGAGGTTTCCGACAGGCCGTAACCCTCGATGATACTCTTG
>DASVTJ010000199.1:0-2244 GCA_036387635.1 Duganella sp. | reverse complement strand
GCGTTGCAGGAGTTGCGCATCCCGGTCGACTTCGTCGTCGGCACCAGCATGGGCAGCGTGGTCGGCGGCGCCTTTGCCGCCGGCAGCTCGGTCGAGCAGCTCGAGCAGCTGGTGCGGCGCACCGACTGGAACGCGGTGGTGGCGGACCGGCCGCCGCGCGACGAGCTGGTGTTTCGCCGCCGAGAGGAAGACTTGCTGCTGCCGTCGCGCATCGAGCTGGGCGCCAGCATGCGGGGCGTGACGCTGCCGCCGGCCGCCGCCGGCAACGAGGCGCTGGAACTGGCGCTGACGCGGGTGCTGCCGCACGGCGCGCGCGACAAGCCCGTCGATCTGCTGCAACTGCCGTTCCGTTCGGTGGCATCGGACCTGGTCACGGGCGAGCTGGTCGAGCTGAAGGATACGCCGCTGTTTCTGGCGATGCGGGCTTCGCTGGCGGTGCCGGGCGTGTTCGCGCCGGTGCGCGTGAACCAGCGGCTGCTGGTGGACGGCGGCCTGGTACGCAATCTGCCGGTCGACGTGGCGCGCGAGATGGGCGCCGACATCATCATCGCCGTCAACGTCGGCACGCCGCTGGCGCAGGAGAAGGAACTGGTCAGCGCGGTCAGCGTGGCGCAGCAGATGCTGCAAATTTTGACCGAACAAAACGTCCAGCGTTCGCTCAAGGAGCTGCGCGCCGGCGATATCCTGCTGGCGCCCGACCTGGGCGGCATCGGCTTTCTCGACTTCGGCGCCCACGACCGCGCGATGAAGGAGGGCGAGGCGGCGGTGCGTGCCATGAGCGCCAGGCTGGTGCAGCTGGCCTTGCCTGAGGCGCAGTACGCCGCCTACGAGACGCGGCGGTTGTCGGCGCCGGTGCCGATCGACCAGCCGGTCAAGCTGGTCAAGCTGGAGGTCGCCCCGAGCGGGCATATCAACCCGCAGGCGCTGGCCGTGCAATCGGGGCTCAAGGTCGGGCAGCTGGTCACCAGCGAGCAGGCGCAGCAGGCCGGCAACCAGCTGTTCGGCCGTGGCGACCTGGCGCGCGTGGAGACCGAGATCCGCGACGATCACGACGGCCGCAGCGTGCTGATCAAGCCAACCGAGGCGGACTGGGCGCGCAGCCGCCTGCGCGTGGGCCTGGAGCTCAACAGCGACTTCACCGACAACAACGCCTTCGAATTGAAGGTCATGCATGTGCTGTCGTCGCTTAACGGCTGGGGCGCGGAATTGCGCACCGTCGCGCGCGTCGGCACCGAGCGCGTGATCGGCACGCAGTGGTGGCAACCGCTGGGCGCCGGCTCGCAGTGGTACGTGGCGCCGGCGCTGGAATACGGCTCCTCGGCGTTCGACGTGTTCAACCCGTCGGGCTTCCGGCAGGCGCGTGTCGGCTACAAGGCCAAGGGCGTGTCGCTGGCGCTGGGCCGCCAGTTCGGCAACTGGGGCGATCTGCGCTACACGGTGCTGCGCCAATCGGTAACGTCGCAGCAGACCGTCCCGCACGAACCGACGCTTACCAACGAAAAGCAGAACATCGGCGCGCTGTCGTTCACGGTCGACAGCCTCGATACGGTGGCGTTTCCCACGCGCGGCAGCTTGTTCACGGCCGAGCTGCAACGGCGGATGACCAGCGGCGGCGGCGGCAGGGACGGCCCGGTGCCGACGCGCCAGAGCGTGCAGGCGTTGAAGGCGTTCAGCGCCGGCAGCTGGGCCGGCCATCTGTACGGCGAATGGGCGCGCAACCAGGGCGAATCGCAATCGGCGCTGGGCGGCTTCCTGCGCCTGTCGGGCACCACCACCGATTCGATCATGGGCAGTCGCACGGCGTTGGGGCGGGTGGTGATGGCGCACCGGATCGGCGCCATGCCGACCGCGCTGGGCGGCGACGTGCGGCTCGGCTTTTCGATCGAAACCGGCGCCGCCTACGGCCCCGACAAGTCGCTCAAACTCGGATCGCTCAAGTACGCCGCCAGCGGCTTCGTCGCCGTCGACACGCGCTTCGGCCCGCTGTACTTCGGCGCCGGCGCCACCAAGTCCGGCGACGCCAGCACCTATCTGTTCCTCGGGCCTATTTGGTGATAGTGCGGGGGCGCCGGGGTACGACGTCAGCTTTTTGCGCGAACGGTGGTCCAGTTGACGCAGCCGACGGCGCCAGTGGTGCCGCCGACCAGCATGGCTCCGTGCCGGTAGAACCGGTTCCTGTGTTCGGGGGCGACCGATACCACCACCACCCCCATCGCCCGGTCCGTCCAGACGAGCCGGGCGCCG
>DASVTJ010000198.1:0-9907 GCA_036387635.1 Duganella sp. | reverse complement strand
CGCGCGGCCAATGGGCCCTCGCCTGCCATGGTCTCCTCTTCTTGTTTTTGCATCGATAAGCTAATAAATCAGGCCATGCGTCAAATAAAATCGCTACACTCGGTTTTTTCAAGCTCCCGGCCTGCGCATTCTACCGCATCGCATCGCTAACACAGCGCCTGTTAGCCCTGTTTAGCCCGCTGCGGCGGTTTTGCGCGCCCGGCCGGCGCCAACATATTTGTATCGGGAAACAGCAGCCCATGAACGCATCAGCCAACCCACCATCCGAGGCGACCTCGGCAGCGATTTCGACGGCGCTGCCGGAGGCGCCGACGGCGCCCCTGTCACCCCTGTCGGTCGCGCCCTCCTTCGTGCCGTCGGCCCCGGCGTCGGTGCCGCCGTCGGCCTCGCGTTTTTATCAGCGCTGGCTGGCCGCCGCGCCCGAGCGCGCCGCCAAGGCCGACGAGTTGGCGCAAGTGTCGCTGGCGCAGATCGATCTGGCGGCGTATCTGGCCCGCGAAGCGGCCGCCGTGGCGGCGGGCGCCGCGCCGCTGCCGCTGCAACGCGCCATGCGCCGGCTGCGCAATCTGCTGGTGTGCGTGCTGATTCGCCGCGACCTCGAAGGCAAGGCCAATCTGGCCGAGGTCGTTGAAACCATGACCCGCTTCGCCGACTTCGCCATCCAGCAGCATTTGCGCGAGCTCCACGCCGAGATGAGCGCCACCCACGGCGTGCCGACCGGGCGCGAATCGGGGCTGCCGCAAGAGCTGATCGTGCTGGCGATGGGCAAACAGGGCGGCCGCGAACTGAACGTCTCGTCCGACATCGACCTGATCTTCGTCTATCCCGAGGACGGCGACACGGTCGCCACCGCGCCAGGCCAGCGCGGCCTGTCGAACCACGAATACTTCGTCCGCCTGGGCAAGAAGCTGATCGCCGCGATGGCGGAGATCACTGAGGATGGCTTCACGTTCCGCGTCGATATGGCCTTGCGGCCCAACGGCGGCTCCGGTCCGCTGGCGGCCAGCTTCAACATGGTGGAGCAATATTTGATCGTACAGGGGCGCGAATGGGAGCGCTACGCGTGGGTCAAGGCGCGCGCTGTCACCGGCGTTGCCGAAGACACCGCCGCGCTGGAAGGCATCGTGCGCCCGTTCGTGTTCCGCCGCTACCTCGACTTCGGCGTCATCGACGCCATCCGCAACATGCATGCGCAAATCCGCGCCGAGGTCAACCGCCAGGAACGCCTGCACCCGGACCGCAGCAACAACGTCAAGCTGGGGCGCGGGGGCATCCGCGAGATCGAGTTCCTGGCGCAGGTGTTCCAGCTGATCCGGGGCGGGCGCGACGCCGCGCTGCGCGACCGCTCGACCCGCACCACGCTGCGCATCATCGCCGAAAAAGGCCTGTTAAGCCACGCCATCGTCTACCAACTGCTGGCTTCCTATGCTTTCCTGCGCAATCTGGAGCATCGACTGCAATACCTGGACGACGCCCAGACCCACACGCTGCCGGCCAACGAGGCCGACCAATTGGTCGTGGCCCAGATGATGGGCCTGCCGGACGTGGCCACTTTACTGGCGCAGCTCGACGCGCACCGGCACTTCGTCGCCGGCCAGTTCGATGAAATGTTCTCGGACAAGACCAGCGGCAGCGACAACGATATCAACCCGCAATCGAGCAATGAGTGCGCCGACCCCGACAACCGCGACGCGATGATCGCCCGCTTCGCCGAGCTCGGTTTCGACGCGCCGGAGGTGGCGACCAAGCGCCTGATCGCCACCTGGCAGGCGCCGCGGCTGCAATCGTTGCCGGAAGCGAGCCGCAACCGCCTGCTCGGCCTGGTCAACGCGGCGCTGCCGCTGATCGTCCAATGCGCGGCCGAATCGAGCGGCGGCAGCCAGCAGGCCACGCTCGGCCGCCTGCTCGATTTCCTCGAGGCGGTGGCGCGCCGCTCGGCCTATTTGTCCCTGCTGACAGAATATCCGCACACCTTGGCGCGGGTGATCCGCATGGTCCATTCGAGCGGCTGGGCGGCGCAATTCCTCAGCCAGCACCCGATCTTGCTCGACGAGCTGCTTGACGACCGCGTGCGCAACGCCGTGTTCGATCCGATCGGCCTGGCCGCCGACCTGGAGGTGCAGCTGGCCGCCGCGCCCGGCGACACCGAGCGCCAGATGGATATCCTGCGCGAAATCCACCACGCCCAGCTGTTCCACTTGCTGGCGCAGGACCTGGCCGGCGACTTGACGGTGGAGCGGTTGGCCGACCACCTGTCGGCGCTGGCCGACACGATTGTCGACGCCGCCATCAAGGCGGTCTGGCAAACCATCGCCACCCGCCACCGCGACGTGCCGCGCTTCGCCGTCATCGCCTACGGCAAGCTGGGCGGCAAGGAACTCGGCTACGTCTCCGACCTGGACGTCATCTTCCTGTATGACGACCCGGACCAGGACGCCCCGGCCCAGTACGCCAAGCTGGCGCAGCGTTTTATTACCTGGATGACATCGCAAACGCCGGCCGGCATCCTGTTCGACATCGACACCGCGCTGCGTCCGGACGGCGCCAGCGGCATGATGGTCTCCAGCCTGACGGCGTTCGAGAAGTACCAGAACAATTCGGCCTGGGTCTGGGAGCACCAGGCGCTGACGCGCGCGCGCTTCTGCGCCGGCGACGCCGACATCGGCGAGCGCTTCGAGCACATCCGCGAGGAGGTGCTGCGCAAGGAGCGCCCCGCCGACGGCCCGCTGCGCAGCGAGGTGGTGGCGATGCGCAAGCGCATGGCCGACGCCAAGCCGAACAACAGCCGCCTGTTCGACCTCAAGCAAGACCCGGGCGGCATGATCGACATCGAATTCATGGTCCAGTACCTGGTGTTGCAGCATGCGTCGACCTACCCGCAATTGACGACCAACATCGGCAATATCACCTTGCTCAAGATGTTCGGCGAGCTCGGTTTGATCCCGGCCGACCTGGCCGCCGACGTCGGCGACGCTTACCGCAAGTTACGCAAGCTGCAGCATCAGCTGCGCCTTCAAGGGCAGGATCTAGCGCGCGTGGAACCGGCGTTGGTGGCCGCCCACGTGCCGCATGTATTAACCCTGTGGAACAGCATCTTTGGTTCGAGCGTTGCCCATCAACAACAGGAATCTTGATTAAGTGCAGTACTATGCTAGGAGCAATCATTAGGGCGCGCGCCGCCGCCGCACTCTTAATCTACTCCGGAGAACAGTTATGAAAACATTTTTTGGTGCCGTAGCGGGTGTCGTGGCTTTCAGCCTGATCAGCGTATCGTCCGTGGCGATCGCCGCCGACAAGGGTAATAAGGACGAGGCTATCGCAATGGTTAAGCGCGCGGTGGCGCTGATTAAATCCGACGGTAAAGAAAAAGCGTTTGCCGCCATTTCCGATCCGGCCAACACTAGTTTTCACGACCGCGATTTATATGTTTATGTTTATGATTTGAATGGTGTTGCATTAGCCCATGGGAATAACCCTAAAATGGTTGGCAAGAATTTGATGGGCCTCAAAGATAACGAGGGCAAGGCGATGATCAAGGAATTGGTCGACCTCGCCAAATCCAAGGGCAGTGGCTGGGTCGATTTTAAATGGCCCAATCCGGTGACCAAAACCGTCGAAGCGAAAGCCGGTTACGTGGAAAAGGTTGACGATATTTTGGTCGGTTCGGGCATCTACAAATAAAAACGGGCATTCGCCCAATCGGCCGGGATGCGTCCCGGCTTTTTTTCGTCCGTTTTTTTGTTCTCATTGGTAATACAACCTCTATTTCACGCTAATAATTGGCATGTATATGCCAAATTGCGGCTTCTCGGCCTTAGGAACTCCCTGACTGACTCCTTGTCTACCATCGGTGATATCCAAACGAACTTATAAGGAGTCCGATAATGACAAGAGAGACATTACTGGCCCGCCCGGTACGCATGATCTGCGCCGGCGGCGTGGCATTCGGCGCCATCAGCGCCCATGCCCAGCAAACGGCCGAACCAGTACAGCGCGTGATGATCACCGGCTCGCGTATTGCCGCGCCGCAGGCGGAATCGCCGTCGCCATTGCAGATATTAAGCTCGGCCGATATTGCAGCCTCGGGCGCGACGAATCTCCAGGAATTACTGCAAAAGAATCCGACCATGGGCACGCCCACCGTCAGCCGCACCAATTCCAATTTCCTGACATCGAGCGCCGGCGTCACCACCGTTAATCTGCGCAATCTCGGCGATTCGAGAACATTGGTATTGGTCAATGGCCGCCGATTTGTTTCCGGCGTGCCCGGAGATACTGCTGTCGATCTCAACACTATTCCCACCGATTTTATCGAGCGCGTGGAGTTGCTCACCGGCGGCGCGTCGGCCACCTATGGTTCGGACGCCGTCGCCGGGGTGGTCAATATTATTCTGAAGAAAAACTTCAACGGCTTGCTGGTCGATTCCCTGGTCGGCCAGAGCGAGGAAGGCGACGACTTCCGCAAGAAGCTCGGGTTAACTTTCGGTATTACCAGCGCCGACGGCGCGAGTAACCTGATGGGCCATTTCGGCTATTCGAAACAAGGCGAGGTGGCGTCGCGCGACCGCGAACGCTCGGCCGTCGACCAAACCTCCGGGATCGTCCAAGGCCGTCCCGATCTGGCCTTCGTGCCGCGCCGGCCCAACTATTCCGGCTACGCGCCGCAAGGGCGCTTCTTTCCCGACACCGGCAGCTTCACCTATGATGCGAATAACAATATTATTCCCTGGAACCAGAACGGCGAACCCGGCACCGGCGCCGGCGCCACCGGCTTCAACCGCTCCGACTTGCGCCTGATCGCCGTGCCGGTCGAGCGCTACCTGTTCTCGACCACCGGCAACTGGGCCTTCAATCCGGACCACAGCGCCTTTGTCGAAGGCACCTACGCATCGACCACCGTCAGGAGCAGCATCGAACCGTTCGCGCTCGGATCGGACAATGTGTACAAGCCGGGCGGCCAAGTGCCGGCCGGCTCGCTGGTCGGCGGCGCGCTGGTGCGCAACCCGCTGGTGCCGGCATACCTGCACGACCGCATCAGCGATACCGACGGCGACGGCGTGCCGGACTACTTCTTCACGCGCCGGCTGTCCGAATTTGGCCCGCGTCAATCGGACGTCGACCGCGACACCTTCCGCCTGGCCACCGGCGTCAAGGGCACGGTGCGCGACTGGAATTACGAAACCTACTTGGTCTACGGCAAAACCAAGGAGGCGCAAAGCTCGACCGGCCAAGTCAATGTGATGAACATGCGCAACGCGCTCGAAGCCATCCCCGGGGCCGACGGCTCGCCGGTGTGCCGCGACATCAACGCGCGCCAGGAAGGCTGCGTGCCGATCAACCTGTTCGGCTACAACAGCATCGCGCCCGACGCGCTTAAATATGTGACGGCGCCCGGCTCGCTGCTGACGTCGATCACGCAACGCATGGTCGGCGCCACCGTCACCGGCGAGGTGCCGGGGCTGCAAGCCGGGCGCATCGGCGTGGCGGCCGGCTTCGAATGGCGCTCCGAGGAGTCGAGCGCGATCCCCGATCCGCTGACGCAGTCCGGCCTGAACGCCGGCAACGCCACCCCGCCCACCTTCGGCCAGTTCACGGTGCGCGAGTTGTTCGTCGAAACCCGCGTGCCGCTGCTCAAGGAGCGGCCGTGGGTGCGCGAGCTGAGCTTCCTCGGCACGGTGCGCCGCGGCGACTATTCGACCGTCGGCGGCACCACCAGCTGGAACGCCGGCCTCGAATGGTCGGTGACGCCGGACATCAAGCTGCGCACCACGCGGGCGCAATCGACACGGGCGCCCAATATCAACGAGCTGTACCAGGCGCCCAGCCAGGACTTCCCCACCGGGCTGGTCGATCCGTGCGAGGGCGTGTCGGCCGGCGGCACCAGCGCGCTGGCCGTCAATTGCCGCAACGCGCCCGGCGTAGCCGCCAACATGGCGGCCAACGGCGGCGTCTTCACGTTGAACCAGGCCGATCAGCAAGGCATCAGCGGCTACAACCGGGGAAATCCCAGCCTCGACGCCGAAACCGGCCGCTCGACGACGCTCGGCCTGATCATCACGCCGCGCGCGATTCCGCTGCTGAGCCGGGCCGTGTTCACGGTCGACTATTTCAAGGTCAAGATCGCCGACGCCATCGTTTCCACCGACCGCCAGTACGCGCTCGACCAGTGTTACAACCAGAACAACCAGGCGTTCTGCTCCTTCATCACGCGCCGTCCGGCCGCCGTCGGCAACCTCAGCGCCGGCTCGATCCGCTACAGCGACATCGCCGCCACCAACAGCGGCGGCCTGGGCACCGAGGGCATCGACGTCACCGCCTCCTGGGCCGGGCGCGTCGGACCGGGCAACCTGAGCGCGCGCCTGGCCCACACCTGGTTGCACGAGCTGTGGCAGCAGGCCACGCCGGACGCCGAGCGGAATCATGACATCGCCGAGGTCACGGCCAACAACACCAACGCGCCGCGCAACCGCGCCACCCTGAACCTGGCCTATAAATGGGGGCCGTACGGGGCCAACTGGACCACCACCTACACCGGTCCGGTGTCGCTGGACGACCAGTTCCTCAAAAGCCTGAGCATCGCGCCCGGCACGGTCGGGGTCGGCTCGCGCACCTATAACGACTTCCAGCTGACCTACGACGTGCGCAAGGCGGTCCAGCTGTACCTCGGCGTCGACAACATCTTCAACGCCAAGCCGCCGCCGATCATCAGCGGCCTGCCGGGCAACCAGACCGGCACCGAAACCGACGCGTCGACCTACGATCCGATCGGCCGGCGCTTCTATCTGGGCTTGCGCGTGACGCTATAGACGCCGGGTTAAAGTCAACCGGAACAGGGTTGGCGTGGCTGCATCGCAACGGTGCGGCACGACTTTCACATTGATAGTGTTGCTTTTTTGAGTTCACCACCATTTTGTGTTTACATCATCATTGGCGCCTGAGTACAGTGGCAGGTCGAAAAATATTGTTTGTCAATTAGTGCAGGCCACTCAACAATACTCAGGGAGCTGGAAATGATGAAAGAAAGAGCATTGTCCCGTTCGGTGCGCATGATCTGCGTAACCGGGCTGGCATTAGGTTTGCAAGCGGCCCACGCGCAAGAGGCCGCATCCGAACCGTTGCAAAGAGTACAGATTACCGGTTCGCGTATCTCGGCGCCAGGCGCTGAATCGGCGTCGCCGCTGCAAATGCTGACGTCGGCCGACATCGCCGCGTCCGGCGTCGTCAACCTGCAGGAGTTGCTGCAGAAGAACCCGACGATGGGGACTCCGTCGCTGAGCCGCACCAACTCCAACTTCCTGACCTCCGGCGGCGGCGTGTCCACCGTCAACCTGCGCAATCTGGGCGATGACCGCACGCTGGTGCTGGTCAATGGCCGCCGCTTCGTCTCCGGCGTTCCCGGCGAGACCGCGGTCGACCTGAACACCATCCCGATCGACTTCATCGAACGCGTCGAGCTGCTGACCGGCGGCGCCTCGGCGACCTACGGCTCGGACGCAGTGGCCGGCGTGGTCAACATCATCCTGAAGAAAAACTTCGAAGGCCTGATACTCGACGCGCAGGTGGGCAAAAGCCGCGAAGGCGACGACAGCAAGCGCAAATTCTCGATGACGTTCGGCACCACCAGCGCGGACGGCGCCAGCAACATCATGGGCCACTTCGGCTACTCGAAACAAGGCGCGGTGATGTCGCGCAATCGTGCCGCCTCGGCCATCGACCAGACCTCCTCGATCGTCAAGGGCCGCCCTGATCTGGCGTTTGTGCCGCGCAAACCGAACTTCTCCGGCTACGCGCCGCAGGGCCATTTCTACGGCGACGAGGAAGACTTCACCTACGACGCCGCAGGCAGGGTCATCCCGTGGAGCACCAACGGCGCCAATGGCGTCGGTGCGACCGGCTACAACCGCTCGGCCCTGCGCGCCATCGCCGTGCCGACCGAGCGCTTCCTGTTCGCGCTGAACGGCACCCGCGCCCTGAACGCCAACCACAGCGCCTACTTCGAAGGCACGTACGCGGCCACCGAGGTCTCGACCAACATCGAATCCTTCCCGCTCGGCTCGGACGACGTCTACAAATCCAACGGCCAGGCGCCGGCCGGCTCGATCATCAACGGCGCGCTGGTAAAAAATCCGCTGGTGCCGCAGTACCTGTACGACCGCATCAGCGACACCGACGGTGACGGCGTGCCCGACTACTTCTTCACGCGCCGCCTGTCCGAATTCGGCCCGCGCCAGTCGAGCGTCGACCGCGACACTTTCCGTCTGGCCACCGGCGTCAAAGGTTCCGTCCAGGGATGGGCCTACGATACCTACATCAGTTACGGCAAGACCAAGGAATCGCAGAACTCGGCAGGCCAGGTCAACGTGCCGAACCTGCGCAACGCGCTGGAAGCCATTCCAGGCGCCAACGGCGGCGCGCCGGTGTGCCGCGACGCCAACGCCGTGGCCGAAGGCTGCGTGCCGATCAATATTTTCGGCTACAACACGATCACCCCGGCAGCGCTGAAGTACGTTACCGCGCCAGGCTCGCTGCAAACGGCGGTCACGCAGAAACTGGCCGGCGCCACGATCGAGGGCGAACTGTGGGAACTGCCGGCTGGTAAGATCGGCCTTGCGGCTGGCTTCGAGTGGCGCAGCGAGGAATCGAGTTCGGTGCCCGATCCGCTGACCCAGACCGGCCAAAACGCCGGCAACGCCATTCCACCGACCTTCGGCAAGTACAATGTGCGCGAAGCGTACGCTGAAACGCGCATTCCGCTGCTCAAGGATCTGCCGTTCGTCAAGGAACTGAGCGTGCTGGGCACGTTCCGCCACGGCGATTACTCGACCGTCGGCAGCACCAACAGCTGGAACGCCGGCGCGCAATGGGCCATCACGTCCGACATCAAGTTGCGCGGCACCCGCGCCCTTTCGACCCGCGCGCCGAACATCAATGAGCTGTACCAGGCACCGTCGCAAGACTTCCCGTCCGGCCTGGTCGATCCGTGCACCGGCGTGACGGCGACGCAAAGCTCGGCACTGGCGGTCAACTGCCGCGCAGCGCCAGGCGTGGCCGCCAACATCGCCGCCAACGGTGGCGTCTTCACGCTGACCCAGGCCGACGAGCAAGGCATCAGCGGCTACAACAGCGGCAATCCAAACCTGAAAGCGGAAAAAGGCCGCTCAAGCACCATCGGCCTGGTCTTCACGCCCCGCTCGATCCCGGTGCTGAGCAAGTTCACTTTCACCGCCGACTACTTCAAGATTAAGATCGCCGACGCCATCGTCGCGACCGAGCGCCAGTATGCCTTGTCGCAGTGCTACAACCAGGGCAACCCGGCGTTCTGCAAATTCATTACGCGCCGTCCGGCACGTGTCGGCAACCTCAGCGCCGGCTCGATCGACCTGAGCGACACCGCCGTCACCAACAGCGGCGGCCTGGGCACCGAGGGTATCGACGCCACCGTCTCGTGGGCGGACAAAGTCGGTCCAGGCCGTCTGAGCACACAGTTGTCGTACACCCACCTGAAGTCATTGTGGAACAAGGCCACGCCGGATGCGGACATCAACGAGGACGTCAGCGAGGTCACGTCGACCCAGATCAACGCGCCGCGCAACAAGGCCGTGTTCAATGCCGCCTACAAGATCGGCAACTTTGGCGCGACCTGGACCGCGACCTACAACGGCCCGGTGTCGCTCGACGACCAGTTCCTCAAGAGCCTGGAAATCGCGCCGGGTACGGTGGGCGTTCGTTCGCGCACCTACAACGACTTCCAGTTCACCTACGACCTGAAGAAGACGGTGCAGATGTACCTGGGCCTCAACAACGCCTTTGACGCCAAGGCGCCGTCGATCATCACCGGCTTGCCAGGCAGCACCACCGGCACCGAGACCGACGCTTCGACGTACGATCCGATCGGCCGCCGCGTCTA
>DASVTJ010000197.1:0-4111 GCA_036387635.1 Duganella sp. | reverse complement strand
GACGTTGACGAACAGCACGCCCAAGGCGCCGTATTTGAGCCATTCCGGCATGCCCTGGCGAAACACCAGCGGCGCCAGCATCAGCGCGGCCAGGGTCATCGCGGCCGGCTCGGTGATCAGGGAGCCGGTCAGCGGCACCAGTGCCAGGCCGAACCAGGCCAGCGCCAGTTCGGTGCGCACCGGCAGCAGCCTGGCCAGCGCGCCCAGCACGCGCCGGACGATGTCGAGCACCGGGCGCGACGCGGCCACCACCATCACCGTGAACACGAACAGCGGCTCGGTGTAGTGGCGCGTCTCGGCGTAGGCGACGGCCTCGTTGGTGCCGCTCAAAAACGCCATCGCGATGATCAGGATGAACGCCCAGAAGCCGAACACCACCTCCACCTCGCCCAGCAGATGGAACAGGCCGGCGTGGCGCGGATGGCGGCGCGCCAGCACCTCGAAGGTTTTGGCGGTGAAGGTGTGGAGCAGGGCCAGCGCGAAGATGACCGCGCCCACCAGTTGGATTGTTTGCACAGCGTTTTCCTAGCTTGTTTCCATGGCGTCATGTTACCGCATGGTGCGCGCCGCTACGGTGCCGATTCCGGGCCGATCGGGCCGGATACATAAATACCCTTGCCAAAACGGGCATGAAATAGTACTGTGTATTTGTACAGTATATAAGCTAAAATGCGCCCCTAACCCATTACCCCCCCCCCATGAACCGCTCCGCCACCCTTGCCGCGCCCGAGGCCGTCCACCCGTCGTTGTGGCGCGCCTCGCAACTGGCCCACAGCGCCACGCGCTGCGTCGACACCGGCTTTGCCGCGCTGTCGGCGCAGTTGCCCGGCGGCGGCTGGCCGCTCGGCACCTTGATCGACTTATTGGTGCAGCAACACGGCGTCGGCGAGCTGCGATTGCTGCGCCCGGCCCTGGCCGGGCTGGGCAAGCGGCCCATCGTGCTACTGCAACCGCCGCACGCGCCGCAGGCGCTGGCCTTGGCCGCGCTGGGGCTCGAACCGTCGCAGCTGATCTGGCTGCGTAGCGGCGCCAAAAGCGGCGACGCGCTGTGGGCCGCCGAACAAGTGCTGCGCAGCGGCTGCTGTGGCGCGCTGCTGCTGTGGCAGCCCAACGCGCGCGGCGAAACGCTGCGCCGCCTGCATCTGGCCGCGCAGAGCGGCGACACGCTGTTTTGCATGCTGCGCCCGCTGGCGGCGGCGCAGGACGCGTCGCCGGCGCCGCTGCGCCTGTCGCTCAAGGCGGCCGCAGGCGGCGTCGACATCGGCTTCGTCAAACGCCGGGGACCGCAGCGCGACACGCCGCTGTTCCTTCCCTTAACGCCTTCTTTGCTACAACGCCATGCGCCTCTGGATCGCCCTGCACTTGCCCCGGCTGCCGCTCGAAGTGTTTTGCCCGCGCTGGTCAACTGACCAATGCACCGTCGTGCTCGAGCACGAGCGCGTGGCGGCGATGTCGGACACGGCGCGCGCGGCCGGCGTCGAGCTTGATATGCGGCGCGGCGGCGCCCTGATGCTGGCGCCGCAGGCGCGGTTCCAGCAGCGCGCGCCGCAGCGCGAGGCCGACGCGCTGCACGCGGTGGCGATGGCGCTGCTGCGGTTCACCCCGCAGCTGGCGCAGGCCGAGGAGGCCACGTTGCTGCTCGACGTCGGCGCCAGCCTGCGCCTGTTCGGCGGCATCGGCGCGCTGTGCCGGCGCATCAACGCCAGCTTGCGCGCGCTCGGCTTCACTGCCACGCTCGCTTGCGCGCCGACCGCGCGCGGCGCCTGGCTGCTGGCGCGCGCCGGCGCCGGCCGGTCGCTGACGATGGACTCGCTGACGCGGCGCCTGCGCCGCCTGCCGGTCGGTCTGCTGCCGCCGGCGCGGCCCTACCTGGGCTGGCTCGAGGGCATCGGCTGCATGACGCTGGGCGCGGCGCGCGCGCTGCCGCGTCCGGGCTTGCAGCGGCGCTGCGGGCGCGCCTTGCTCGACATGCTCGACGACGCCCACGGCGAGCGCGCCGAGCTGCACCAGTGGATCGAGGCGCCGGCCAGTTTCAGCGCCAAGCTCGAATTGTTCGACCGCGTCGACAACGCCGAGGCGCTGCTGTTCGGCGCGCACCGGCTGCTGTTGCAGCTGACCGGTTGGCTCAGCGCGCGCCAGCTGGCCGTCGAGCGCATCACCTTGCTGATGGAGCACGAGCGCGGCAAGGTAGCGCGGGCGCCGACCGCAATCGAGGTGGTGCTGGCCGAGCCGACCTGGCGCGACGAACACCTGGTGCGCCTGCTCAAGGAGCGGCTGGCCAAGCAGGTGCTGGAGGCACCGGTGATCGGCCTGTGCCTGGAGGCGCCGCGGGTGCGGCCGATGACGCCGCCGAGCGACTCGCTGTTTCCCGAGCCGGGCGGCAGCAAGGAGGATTGGCAGCGCCTGCTGGAATTGCTGACCGCGCGCCTCGGCCCGGACAACGTGCTGCGCGCCGCGCCGCGCGCCGACTACCGGCCCGAACACGCCAACGCCTGGGTCAGCGTGCAGGACAAGGTCCGCCCGGCCGACGCCCGCGCGCAACTGCCGCCGGACATGCCGAGCTTGCCGCGCCCGGCGTGGCTGCTGGCCAAGCCGATTGCCTTGTTGATGCGCGACCACCGGCCGTTTTATGGCTCGCCGTTGAAGATCATGTCGACCGGCGAGCGCATCGAGGCCGGCTGGTGGGGCGACATGCAGACGCGCGATTATTTCATGGCCGAGGGGCAGGACCATGCGCATTACTGGCTGTACCGCGAGCGCGTCGGCAACGCGGCCGACGCCGCCACGCGCTGGTATCTGCACGGCCTGTTCGGCTGACGGCGCCGAATCTTGTATCCTCTTGTATCAGTTAATCCAAGGAACCTTATATGCGATCACAACGACAGGAATTTCCCGGCGCCGACGGCGTCAAGCTGGCCGCGCGCCTGGACGCGCCCGACGGCGACATCACCGCCTACGCCTTGTTCGCCCACTGCTTCACGTGCGGCAAGGACGTGTTCGCCGCCAGCCGCATCGCGCAGGCGCTGACCGCGCACGGCATCGCCGTGCTGCGCTTCGACTTCACCGGCTTGGGCGCAAGCGAAGGGGAATTCGCCAACACCAATTTTTCGTCGAACCTGGCCGACCTGGTCGCGGCCGCCGATTTCCTGCGCGCCAACTTCGCCGCGCCGCGCCTGCTGATCGGCCACAGTTTGGGCGGCGCCGCCGTGCTGGCCGCCGCCGACCGCATGCCGGAGGTGGCGGCCGTCGTCACGGTGGCCGCGCCGAGCGATCCGTCGCACGTGACCGGCTTGTTCAGCGCGCACCTGGACCGGATCGCGCGCGACGGCGAGGCGCAGGTGCAACTGGCGGGCAGGCCTTTCCGCATCAAGCAACAATTTGTCGAGGACGCGGGCGAGCACAATTTGAAGGGGAAGATCGCGGCCCTGAGGCGGGCCTTGATGGTGATGCACGCGCCAGGCGACGACACGGTGCCGATCAGCAATGCCGTCGATATATTCACGGCCGCCAAACATCCGAAAAGTTTTATGTCGCTCGACAGCGCCGACCATTTGCTGACCCGGCGCGAGGACGCGATGTACGTCGCCGACCTGATCGCGGTCTGGAGCGCGCGCTATCTGGCGGCGGGATAACGCCACCAATTCACGAGGACGCGTCACGGCGACGCGCCGCCCGCGCCAAGGCGAGGCGCCAAAGCGGCTCGCCAAGGCGGAAGACTTACTCGTCGTCGAATTCCTCGGCCAAGTCCTTCCAGCCCTTGCCGGCGGCGAAGGTGCTGAACTCGTCGGGCGACTCGAGCACCAGCAATTTATTTTCTTGCAGTACCGGGTCGCCGGCGGTCAGCGGCGGGCCTTTGTAGCCGACCGTGCGCAGCTGCGCGACGACCGCGTCGATCAGCGATTTGTCCTTGTGCAGGCCGCTGATCGAACCGGTGAAATCGACGTACACGTCAATGGCGCCGTAACCCTCATCGAAGATGCGGATCGCCTTGACGTCGTGGGCACGGCCGGAGCCGTCGGTGGCCTTGAAGGGGCCGCTCAGTTGGATATCGGTGTCTTTGTTCATGTCGCCAGCATACACCAAAACGGCGCCGCGATTCAGCGCGACACGG
>DASVTJ010000196.1:0-3283 GCA_036387635.1 Duganella sp. | reverse complement strand
GACCGCGTACTGGCGCCTCAACCAGCACGCCACCGTCAGCGGCGGCCTGTACAACCTGGCCGACCGCAAGTACTGGGACTACGCCTCGTCGCGCAGCCTGGCGGCCGGCACCACCGCCGCGACCTTGGCCGACATCGAACGTCAGGCGCGTCCGGGCCGCAACTTCGCGGTCAATCTCAAAGTCATCTACTAAACCATCTACTAAGCACCCACGGAGCCACCATGAAACTTCACCACCGATTCACCCTGGCGCTGACCGGCGCTTTGTTGTTCACCGCGTTGCCGGGCGGCGCCGCCAGCCTGGCGGAGCGCTGGGATACCTTGCGCACCGAGCAGCCCAAGCTGGCCGCGCGCGACGCCGCCAAGGCGCTCAGCGTCTCCGAAGCGGACTTGCTGGCGACCGGCATCGGCAAGACCGTCGTTCGCCTGAAAGAAGGGGACACCGTGCCGCGCGAAATCATGCGCCGCGCGCTCGACCTGGGCAAGGTGCTGGCGCTCACGCGCAACGAAAACGGCGTGCTCGAGCGCACCGGCGTGGCCAATAAACTGAAGTCGCAGGACGACATCCTCGGCCTCGAAGAGGACAAGCAAAAGGAACGCGAAGCGCGCCTGCGCAACATCGCCGGCGGCTATCTGGGCGGCGAGATCGACCTGCGCTTCACGTTCGATAAATGGAAGTATGCGTTCGCCGTGACGCAGCCGGGCAAGGACGGCGCGGTCTCGCGCAGCCTGCAATTTTTCGATGCCAGCGGCAACGCCGTGCACAAGCTGTATTTGAAAAACGAGGCCGGCGTGCCGGTGTTCGACAAGTTGGTGGCCGACTATCGCGCGCCGTCGCAAAGCGCCGATCTGAAGGTGGCGGCGCAACCGGCAAAGGCGGCCGAGAAGCCCGACAGCGCGATCGACGTCAAGGAATTCCAGCTGGCCTGGAACGAGATCAACGACGTGCACCAGTTCAACCGTTTGCTGACCGAATTCGGCGTCTCGCGGCAGCAAGCGATGCGGCTGGCGCCGGCCGGCGCCGCCACGCGGATCACGCCGCAAGCGGTGCGTCAGCTGCTGGAGGAATCGGCCAAGCAAAAGATCGATATCATGGTCTTCCTCGGCAACGGCTCGACGATCCAGATCTACAGCGGCAAAGTGGGCAAGGTGGCCGCGTCGCCGGGCTGGTTCAACGTGCTCGACCCGGACTTCAACCTGCATTTGCGTGACAGCGCCTTCGCCAGCGGCTGGGTGGTCAAGCGCGCCGGCATCACGTCGGTCGAGTTCTACGACAACAACAGCGACCAGGTCGTCAGCTTCTTCGGCGTGCGCGAACCGAAAAAGCCGCAGCCGGCCGCCTGGCTCGACATGGCCGTCGCGCTCCCCAGAGCCGACGCCAGCCGCTAACCACCTGGAGTTAGGCGTCGACGGCGGCGCGGCCGAGGGCCGGGTCGTCGGTGAAGAAGCCGTCCAACCCTGTGGCGATGTAGCGCTTCATCTCGGCGATCGAGCCGGCTTCGTTGCGCGCCTGCAGGCTGGCGCCGTCGCGGAAGTCCGCCGCCAGGAACTGGTTCTCGGGCCGGAACGTCCACGGTTCGATGCGCAAGCCGGCCTTGTGCGCATCGTCCACCAGCGAACTCGGTTCGCCCAAGCTGCCATCCTTTTTCAGCGGAATGATCGAGCGCGTCGGCGGCGCGACCACGTCGGCGTAGCGGGCGATCTCGCGCAGGCCGGCCGGCGTGCACATCTGCGCGAAGGTCAGCTTGCCGCCGGCCGCCGCCACATCCACCGGCCGCACGTCCAGGCCGATCACCAGCTGCATGATGCGCAGGTTGGCGCGCCGCCCCAGCTTGCCGCGCAGGTATTTCAGATTGGCTACTTCAAACGATTGGATCTCGACCGGATTGCGGCGCGTGTAGTCGTGGCCGCCGAGGATCGCCAGGAAGCGGTCCTCCAGCGGCAGGCCGACGCTGGCGAAATAGGTCGAGTGCTTCAGTTCCGGCACGATGCCGATGATCCTCCCGCGCGCGGCCGCCTCGGCCGCGACGAAGTCGATGATCTCCTCGAACGTGGCCACCTGGAACATGCCGTTGTATTGCGCGCTGCCCGGGCGGTACGCCGGAATGCGCTCGACCGCGCGCAGCGTTTTCAGCTCCGCCAACGTGAAGTCGTCGACGAACCAGCCGTCGTGCGCTTCGCCGTCGATGGTCTTGCGCGTCTTGCGGCCGGCGAATTCCGGATGGCTGGCGACGTCGGTGGTTTCGCTCAGGTACGCCTCGTGGCGCGCCACCAGCACGCCGTCCTTGGTGCAGCACAAGTCCGGCTCGATATAGTCCGCGCTGTCGGCGATGGCCTTGGCGTACGACGCCAACGTGTGCTCGGGCCGCAGCGCGCTGGCGCCGCGGTGCGCGAACACCAGCGGTTTTATATTGCCCCCTTTGCCGCCGCCGCCAAGGCTACCGTTGCCGGCGCCGACCGGGGCAACGCCCGGCAGGCCGGACAGGTCGGCCAGCGCCGCCGGCGTCGCCGCCAGCAGCGACGTGGCCGGCAGCAGCAGCGAGGCGCCGGCGCTCAACGCGGCGGTGCGGATAAAGCCCCGCCGCGACAGGCGCGACGGCAAACAAAGTGTGTTCATCAGAAGTCCGCCATCAAAGTCAGGAAGCCCTGGCGTGGTGCGATCGGGAATGTATTGTACGTCCCGCTGGCCGCGCCGACCACCACATTGAGGCTGCCTTCGCGGTCGGCCAGGTTGGTGATATTGACGCGGTAGCGCGCGTTCTTGATCAGGCCGCCGTTCAGGAACGGTAGCTTGCCCGACACGCCCAGGCTCATCAGGAAGTAGCTCGGCACCGCCAGGTCGTTGGTGTAGGTCGCGTAGCGCTTGCCGACGTAGTCGCCGATCAGCTGGAACTCGGTATCGGCAAGGGTCAGCGTGGCGACCGTCTTGTTCATCCACTCCGGGCTGCCCGGCACGGCCTTGTCGGCGGTGCGCACGATGTCCTTGCCGTTGCTGTAGTTGTCCTGGTACTCGGAGCGGTTGTACGACAGCGCGTTGTAGAACGAGAACATGCGGCCGAAGTGCAAGGTGCCCGACAGGTCGATGCCGTCGGTCTTGACGCTGCCGACGTTGGCCAGCACCGGGTTGCCGCCGATGATGGACGAGATCACCGGCGTCGGGCTGATCGTCAGCAGGCGGTCCTTGAAGTCGACGTGGTAGATGTTGACCTGGCCGTCGATGGCGCTCAGGCTGCCCAGGTTGAGCTGGTGGCTGCTGCGCAGGCCGGCTTCATAGGTGATCGAG
>DASVTJ010000195.1:0-9361 GCA_036387635.1 Duganella sp. | reverse complement strand
GGCCGAGGTGCCCGCCATCGTGCCGCGGCGCGACCTGCCGGCGATGATGCGCAAGATCCCGGTCACCCTGACGCTCGAGGTCGGCTCGGCCCGGATCTCGCTGCAGGAATTGATGGCGATCGGTCCCGACAGCGTCGTCGAGCTCGACGTGCTGGCTGGCGAGCCGCTGGTCATCAAGGTCAACGGCACCGCCATCGGCCGCGCCGAAGTGGTGGTGGCGGGCGAAAACTACGGCCTCAAAGTCATCGACCTGGACGGCCTCAACCTTGACATGATGACTTCATGACCTGCGGCACCGGCTTGATGTCGCGCCGGCTTGCGCCGCCCGCGTCCGGCGCCGCCGCCGTCACGCCGGCATTGTTGCAGATTCTGGCGTTGTTGCAGACTCTGGCGCCGCTGGCGTTTCTCGCGCTTGTTACGCTGCTTGCGCTGCTGCCGGCGCCGGCACACGCGGTCGATCTGCTGGCCAACGTGGTGCCCGGCGCCAAGACCGAACTGACGGTCAAGATGCAGATCCTGATCATCATGACGTTGCTGGGCTTGCTCCCGGTGATGGTCATGATGATGACCAGCTTTACCCGCTTCGTGATCGTGCTGTCGCTGCTGCGCCAGGCCCTGGGCCTGCAGCAGGGCTTGCCCAACCGCGTGATCACCGGCGTCGCCCTGATTTTGACGTTGCTGGTGATGCGCCCCATCGGCGATCAGATCTGGACCGACGCCTTCGTGCCGTACGACCAGGACAAGATCGGCCTCGAGACCGCGCTGCAGATCGCCGAACAGCCGATTTCGCGCTTCATGCTGGCGCAAACGAGCAAGGCCGCGCTGCGCCAGATCGCCCATCTGGCCGGCGAGGACAAAATCACCGTGCCGTCCGAGCACGCCTTCACCGTCAAGCTGGCCGCGTTCGTGCTGTCGGAGCTGAAGACGGCGTTCCAGATCGGCTGCATGCTGTTCATCCCGTTTTTGGTGATCGACCTGGTGGTGTCGTCGGTATTGATGGCGATGGGCATGATGATGCTCTCGCCGCTGGTCATTTCGCTGCCGTTCAAGCTGCTGCTGTTCGTGCTGGTGGACGGCTGGACCCTGACCGTCAACACGCTCGTCACCAGCGTGCAGGCGTATTAGAACAATTAGACCGTAGATAGAGTAGATAGGCGTATCCGATGCTGACTCCCGAAGTTGCCGTCGACCTGGTGGTCGAATCGCTGCACATGGTCATGCTGCTGGTGATCCTGCTGGTGGTGCCGGGCCTGATCATGGGCCTGCTGGTGGCGCTGGTGCAGGCGGCCACGCAGATCAACGAACAGACGCTCAGTTTCCTGCCCAGGTTGCTCGTCACCTTGCTGGCCATCATTTTGATGGGCCGCTGGATGGCCGGCTACCTGATGGATTTCTGCGTCTCCATTTTCACCCGCGCCGCCACGCTGGTCGGCTAGCGGCCGGCGCCCAGATCACGACATGGAACCGGTCCTGGCCCAGCTGCTGCCGATGCTCACCGCCATCTGGTGGCCGTTCTGCCGCATCCTGGCGATGTTCATCGGCGCCCCGGTGCTGGGCGAGGCGGTCACGCCGGTGACCGTGCGCATCCTGATCGCGCTGGTGCTGTCGATCCTGATGCTGCCGCTGACCGGTGGCCACGGCGCCGGCGCCTACGCGATCGACCCGTTTTCGATGCACGGCGTGGTCGCCACCATCGAACAGGCGCTGATCGGCTTCGTGCTGGGGCTGGCGTTCCACTTCGCGATGTCGGTGGTCGGCGTGCTCGGCTTCATGGTGTCGTCGCAGATGGGCTTTTCGATGGCGGTGATGAACGACCCGATGAACGGGCAATCGTCGGACGTGGTCTCGGCGTTGCTGTCGGTGCTGTCGATCATCGTCTTTTTCGCCATCGACGGCCACCTGGTCATCGCCAATATCATCGGCCAGAGCTTCCGCGCCTGGCCGCTGGGCCACGGCTACACACCGATGCTGCTCAACGCGGTGGCCTACAACGTCGCCTGGATTTTCTCGGCGGCGATGCTGCTGGCCATGCCGATCGTGTTTTCGACGCTGGTGGTGCAGATCGGCTTCGGTTTTCTGAACCGCGTCGCGCCCAGCCTGAACCTGTTCGCGCTGGGCTTTTCGGTCATCACCATTTTCGGCTTGATGATGCTGGTCGAGGTGGTGCGTTTCATTCCCGACCACTACGTGCGCATGACCAACCAGGTGCTGGAGCTGATCCGCCAGCAGATGCAGGTGGCCGTCAATGGCTGACAACAGCACCGGCGACAAAACAGAAAAGGCTTCACAACAGAAGCTGAAAAAGTCGCGCGACGAAGGCCAGGTGGTCCGTTCGCGCGACCTGTCGACGGCGATCGGCATCCTCGTGAGCCTGAAGCTCTTCGTCTACCTGCTGCCGACGTACATGCAGGACTTCCACGAAATCTTCCACCAGAGCTTCGCGCCATTCGACAGCACCGGTTCGATCGACAACGCCATGTCGACCGTGTTCGGCAGCGCCATGGCCTTGTTCATCAAGATGGTGCTGCCGCTGTTCGTGGTGCCGCTGTTCATCGTGCTCGGCTCGATGGTGCCGGGCGGCTGGGTGGTCAGCACCAAGCACTGGGCGCCCAAGCTCAGCCGCATGAGCCCGGCGGCCAACTTGGGCCGGCTGTTCGGCGGCAAGCACGCCTTCGAGCTGTTGCTGTCGATCGCCAAGGCGGGCGTGCTGATCGCGGTGCTGGTGCACGTGGCCCGTTCCACCGTGCGCGACTACACGCAGCTGCAGCACATGTCGATGGGGCTGGCGATGGTCAACGGTTCGGGCCTGATGCTCGACGGCGTGATGTCGCTGATCGCCGTGTTCATCATCTTCGCGCTGATCGACGTGCCGGCGCAGGCCTTCTTCTTCGCCAAGAACCAGCGCATGAGCAAGCAGGACCAGAAGGAGGAGCACAAGTCGACCGAGGGCCGGCCGGAAGTGAAGGGCCGGATCCGGCAGCTGCAGCGGGCGCTGGCGCGCAACAGCGCGCGCAAGACCGTGCCGACGGCCGACGTGGTGATCGTCAACCCGGAGCACTACGCGGTCGCGCTCAAGTACGACCACGACCGCGCCGAGGCGCCGTACGTGGTGGCCAAGGGCGTCGACGAGATGGCGCTCTACATCCGCCAGATCGCCAGCGAAAACAAGATCGAGGTGATGACCCTGGCGCCGCTGGCGCGCGCCATCTACAACACCAGCCAGGTCAACCAGCAGATCCCGGTGCAGCTGTACCAGGCGGTCTCGCAGGTGCTGAACTATGTGCTGCAACTGCAAGCATTCCGGACCGGGCGGCGCGCCGCCCAGCCGGCGTATCCAAATGAAGTCGTCGTACCAACATCCATGAGCGAGGTTAAGCAGTCATGAATTTTTTCCAACGGTTGATCGCCGAAGCGCGTCGCCACAAGTTCGCCACACCGGTCTTCCTGCTGGTGATCCTGGCGATGATCATCCTGCCGTTGCCGCCGATCCTGCTGGACGTGATGTTCACGTTCAACATCGTGCTGGCCCTGATCGTCATCATGGTCGCCGTCTCGGCCAAGCGGCCGCTGGACTTCTCGGTGTTCCCGACGGTGATCCTGGCCACCACGATGCTACGGCTGACGTTGAACGTGGCGTCGACCCGGGTGGTGCTGCTGCACGGCCATGAAGGCACGGCCGCGGCCGGCCAGGTGATCGAGGCCTTCGGCGAGGTCGTCATCGGCGGCAACTACGTGGTCGGTATCGTCGTCTTCGTGATCCTGATGATCATCAACTTCATGGTGGTGACCAAGGGCGCCGAACGGATTTCCGAAGTGTCGGCGCGCTTCACCCTGGACGCGCTGCCGGGCAAGCAGATGGCGATCGACGCCGACCTCAACGCCGGCCTGATCAACCAGGAAAAAGCCCAGGCGCGGCGCAAGGACGTCGCCGCCGAGGCCGACTTCTACGGCGCCATGGACGGCGCCTCCAAGTTCGTGCGCGGCGACGCCGTGGCCAGTATCCTGATTTTGATCATCAACATGGTCGGCGGCGTCGCCATCGGTTCGATCATGCAGGACATGTCGTTCGGCGACGCCTTTAAACAGTACGCGCTGCTGACCATCGGCGATGGCCTGGTGGCGCAGATCCCGGCGCTGCTGCTGTCGGCCGCGTCGGCCATCCTGGTGACGCGTATCTCCGACTCGGGCGACTTCGAGCGCCAGGTCGGCGACCAGGTGCTGACGTCGCCGCAGGTGATGTTCAGCGCGGCCGGCATGATGATCATCCTGGCCGCCGTGCCGGGCATGCCATGGCAAATGTTCGTGCCGTTCGCGCTGGTGCTGGCCTACGTCGGCTGGAAGCTGACCGACCGCGTCAAGGCGCCAGACACGTCCAACATCGACGCCATAGAAGCGGCGCTGCGCGACGACCGCGCGCCCGAGCTCGATTGGCACAGCCTGCCGGCGGTGCAGCAGTTGCAGGTGGCGCTGGGCTACAAGCTCGTCAGCCTGATCGACAAGGCGCACGGCGAACCGCTGACCAAGCGCGTGCGCGGCGTGCGCCAGAGCCTGTCCGAGTCGATGGGGTTGCTGCTGCCGCCGATCAACGTGCGCGACGATCTGGGCCTGAAGCCGTCGCAGTATTCGGTGATGCTCTCGGGCAGCGTTGTGGCGCAGGCGGAAGTCTTCGCCGACCGGTTGATGGCGATTCCGTCGCCCAACATTTACGGCCAGATCGACGGCATTCCCGGTATCGAGCCGGCGTACGGCATGCCGGTGACGTGGATCGAAACGAGCGAGAAGGCCAACGCGCTCGGGCTGGGTTACCAAGTGGTGGAGGCGCCGAGCGCGATCGCCACGCACTTGTCCAAGCTGATCCGCGAATACCTGCCGGAACTGTTCCGCCACGAGGACGTGCCGGCGCTGATGGACCGCTTGTCGGCGCTGTCGCCGAAGCTGGCGGCGTCGCTCGACAAGGCGCTGACGCACACGCAGATGCTGCGCGTGTTCCGCGTGTTGCTGGCCGAGAACGTGTCGTTGAAGGACATCGTGCCGATCGCCACCACCTTGGTCGACAGTTCGGAAACCACCAAGGACCCGATCCTGCTGGCGGCCGAGGTGCGCTGCGCGCTGCGGCGCCAGATCGTCACCGGCCTGTTCGGGCAGAAGACCGAGATGCAAGCGTTCAATCTCGGCGGCGATCTGGAGAATATGCTGCTCGGTTCCTTGAACCAAGCGCGCCAGGGCGGCAAGGTGGTGCTCGACAACTATCCGATCGACCCGCACCTGCTGGCGCAATTGCAGGTCAACATGCCGGTCGCGCGCGAGCAGATGAAGCAGCAGGCGACGCCGCCGCTGCTGCTGGTGTTGCCGCAGATCCGGCCGCTGCTGGCGCGCTATGCGCGCTTGTTCGCGCCCGGCCTGCACGTGCTGTCATACAACGAGATTCCCGAGAACCGCGAAGTGAGCATCATCGGCACGGTGGGCTGAGCAGGCGCGGAAGGGTTTTTCGTAGGGGCGGATTAGCGCTTGGCGCGTAATCGGCCCTACGTCAGAACAGCGCCTTCGCCTGCATCACTTTACGCTGCAGTTGTCGGCACGGTAAAAGTAGAAATTGCCCAAGGCGATCAGCGGCGTGGTCGGCAGCACCTTGTACGTCAGCTCGCGGCGCTGCTCGCTGTAGCCGGTCAGCGCGCCGATCTTGCTGCGCAGCTGGACCTTGGTCAAGTCGACCGGAAACGGCTCGGTGCCGCCCAGCGTCAGCGTGAGGTTGCCGGTCTGCGCGTCCTGGCGCCATTTGCCAGGCTGGTAGAACTGCAGGCCGCCCTTGAACGCGAGCGTGCCATCGTCCCGCATCAGCATGCAGATCGCCGGATACTCGGCGGCCGGGCTTTCCCAGGTCTGCACCACCTTCGGTGTCGGCGTGAGCAGGGTGCAGCCGCCAAGCGCGGCCAGGATCAGTGCGGAATAAAGATATGCTTTCATGTGCCTCATTGAAGTAAGAGCGTCCAGAGCAGGCCGGCCAGACCGCAGGCTACCACGACTTGGATGACGCCGCGTTTGAAACGGAACAGGGCCACGCCCGCCGCGAGGCCGATCAGCGCCGACGGCCATTCGAAGGCGCCGCTCCAGCCATGCGGCCATAACGTGTGCCAGGCGAAAAACAGCGCCAGATTCAAGGATCACGCCAACGACGGCGGCGGTGATGCCGGTCAGCGGCGCGGTGAATTTCAGGTTGCCGTGGGTCGACTCGATGAACGGCCCGCCCAGCAAAATGAACAGGAACGACGGCAAAAACGTGAAGTAGGTGACGACGGCCGCCGCCACCGCGCCCGACAGCAACAGCGCGTCGGCGCCGAGGATGGCCGTGTTCCAGCCGCCGGCGAAGCCGACATACGACACCACCATGATCAGCGGACCGGGCGTGGTTTCGCCCAGCGCCAGGCCGTCGATCATTTGCGCCGCGCTGAGCCATTGATAGTGTTCGACCGCGCCCTGGAACACGTACGGCAGCACCGCGTAGGCGCCGCCGAAGGTCAGCAGCGCGGCCTTGGTGAAGAACCAGGCCATGCGCGTGAGCACTGCGTCGGTGCCGAACAGGCCGATCAGCGCGGCCATGGCGCCGGCCCACAGGCCCAAGTGGACCAGCAGCACCAGCCGCACGCGCGGCCAGCTGAAGCGCGCGTGCTCCGGCGTCGGCGTGTCGTCGTCGATCAGCGCCGGGCCTGGAGCGGCCTTGGCCTGGCCATGGCCGCCCGCGCCGTGGAAGCGTTGCGGCGCGTAGCGTCCGCCCAGGTAACCGGCCAGGCCGGCCGCCAGCACGATCAGCGGGAACGGGATCGCGAGCAGGAAGATGGCCAGGAAGGCGGCGGTGGCGATGGCCCACAGCCAGCCGTTTTTCAGCGTGCGCGAACCGATACGCCAGGCCGCGTGCAGCACCAGCGCCGTGACGGCCGGTTTGATGCCGTAGAGCAGGCCGGCCACGGCCGGCGTGCCGCCGTGGGCCATGACCATCCACGACAGGCCGATCAGGATGAACAGCGACGGCAGCACGAACAGCACGCCGGCGGCGATGCCGCCCCGGGTGCGGTGCATCAGCCAGCCGATGTAGATCGCCAGTTGCTGCGCCTCGGGGCCGGGCAGCACCATGCAGTAATTGAGCGCGTGCAGGAAGCGCTGCTCCGAGATCCAGCGCCGCCGCTCGACCAGCTCCTGGTGCATGATGGCGATCTGGCCGGCCGGCCCGCCGAAGCTGATAAAGCCGAGCTTGAGCCAATACAGGAACGCTTCGCCGAAGCCGACCGCGTCTGGCCTGGGCATGGGATCGGGCGCGGGGTGGCGGGCGCTGTCTTTTGCGCTCATGCGCGGGCGTTTTTCATGCGGTCTCGGCGAAGGTCTCGTCCGGCGGCAGCGGCTGCGACAGCACCACGGCCATCTCGGCCATGGCCTTGAAGATGGCGGCCGTCAGCGCCGCCGTGTGCAACCGGGTAGGGTAGGGATGCTCTGCGCTGGTGGGCGGCAGTTCGCGCCGCAGGCGGCAGCGCAGGATCGTCAAGCCGCAGCGGTTGACCAGCGCCGCCAGGTGCGGCAGCACTTCGCGCATGTGCTGCATGGCCGAGGTGTGGGCCGCGCCCACTTCCATCATGACGCCGTTGCCGCCGGCCGGTTCCATCTGGATCACCACGCGGCCCAGGCCGGGCAGCATCAGTTCGAGCCGCAGCGCGACGCGCGCGCGGCGGCGCCGGTTGCGGTCGGTTTCCTCGTCGTCGTTGACGACCACCCGCAGCACCAGCCGTTCGGCGCCCCACGCGAACACGGCAAAGCGCCACGGTTCCATCTCGGTCACCAGCGGCAGGCCGGGGCGGCCTTCGCGCAGCGCCGACGGCGTGTGGTCGGCCATGAACAGGCTCGACGGGACGTGCTGGCCGGTGGCCTGTTCCAGCCAGGCGGCGCGCTCCTGGCCGTAGGTGCGCACCATGGTTTGCCACGAGGCGGCCATCATGGCGGTGTCCGGCGGCTGCCACACCAGCTGGCGCGACAGGAACACCTGGTTCGATCGCATCGCCGACGGTTCGGCCGCGCCGGGCAGGTCGGCCAGCGCGGCGGCCAGCGCTTCGAGGCCCGACTGCGGCAGCGGCCGCGCGTCCGGGCCGTCGAGCAGCGCGTTGATGTTGCCGGCGCCAACGGTCCCGGGATTGCCGGGGCCGCCCGGGCCGACCGGGCCGATGGCGAAGCGCCGATCCGGCGCGTTGCCGTCGAGCGGCGCGCGCGTGATCGCGCCCGGCTGCCCGGGCGACCGGTCGGGAGTGCTCAGGGTGCGCACGGTGGCGCCGATGCGGTCTACGGCCATCAGGCTCGCTCTTTAATGTGTTGGATCCAACGCGATTCGATGAAAAAAAAAGCCAACCGAAAACGCCGGTTGGCTCCTTGTTTTCCGGTTCCGCGGACGGAACCGGAAAGCGCTACGATTATTGCAGCAAGGACATAACCAGCGACGAGGTGCTGTTCGACTGCTTCAGCATCGCGGTACCGGCTTGCAGCAGCATCTGGCTGGAAGTCATGTTCGACGATTCGGCAGCGAAGTCGGTGTCCATGATACGGCCAGTTGCCGCTTTCGTGTTGGTCGAAACGTTCGACAGGTTGTTGTAGACGTGGTCCAGGCGGTTGGCGGCGGCGCCCAGTGCCGAGCGCACTACGCCGACAGCTTCGATAGCCGATTGCAACTCGTCGATCGTGGCGTTGGCATTGGCGGCGGTGTCGACGTCGGTACCGACGGCGGTAACTGCCAGGCCGGTGTCCAGATAACCACCGGCGCCGGCCAGCAGCGCGGTGTGCATGGCGGACATTTCGGTGCCGGTAGCCAAGTCGACGCTCATTTTTTCCGAGGTCGATGCGCCGATCTGGAAGTCGATCTTTTTGGTCAGGGTGCCGGTGGTGCCGATCATCAGCTTTTCGCCGCCGAACGAGGTGTTGTTGACGATGTTGCTCAATTCGCTGGTCAGTGCGTCGAATTCAGCTTGCAGGGCTTTGCCGTCCTTGGTGGTGGTGGTCGCATCGGCGCCTTGGGTGGCCAGATCTTTCATGCGCATCAGGATGTTGGTCGTTTCGTCCAGCGCGCCTTCAGCCGTTTGCAACATCGAGATACCGTTCTGGGTGTTGCGCATTGCCATGGCCATGCCGCTGGTTTGGGCTTTCAGGCGGGTGGCGATCTGCAGGCCGGCGGCGTCGTCCATTGCCGAGTTGACACGGTAGCCGGTGCTCAGACGGGTTTGCGACGTCGACAGGCTGGACTGGGTGCGGCCGATCGAGTTTTGTGCGGACAGGGCTGCGGAATTGGTGTGAAGGCTCAACATGGAAATACTCCTGGTAGGTGGATTCAGTT
>DASVTJ010000194.1:0-5245 GCA_036387635.1 Duganella sp. | reverse complement strand
CGCGGCGGCCACCCGGCGGCCACCGCGCGGGAGCTGGCCGAGGACGTCGTCGGCGGCATCCAGGGCGCGCTGGTGCTGGCGCGCGCGGCCGATGAGCCGCAGCTGTTCATGCGAACGCTGGCGCGGATGCGGCAGCGGCTTAGTTAGCGATTGCTATAGCGGTTTCCATAGCGGTTTCTATAGCAGCCTCAGCAGCGGCTTCAGCAGCCGCTTCGGTGGCCCGGCGGCGAACCGAATCGCCGGCGGCCAGTCAAAGTCGTTTTGACCGCCATGTTTCCGCCCACGCCATGATGCCGCCGCTAACCGCCGTTGTCGCTCCCGAGCTCGCCCCCGATATTCTCCTGCGGCAGATCTATCTGAACGTGCGCGACTTCGCGATCTTCACCATCAGTCCGCACGGCATGGTGACCAGCTGGAACATCGGCGCGCAGCTGATCTTCGGTTTCACGCCGGAGGAAATCATCGGCAAGAGCATCGACGCCATTTTCACAGGCGAAGATATCGCGCAGGGGCACCCGGAGTTCGAGCGCCGCACGGCGGCGCAATGCGGCCGGGTGGCCGATTATCGCTGGCATGTGCGCAAGGACGGTTCGCGGTTCTGGGCCGATGGCGTGTTGACGCCGATTCCTTCGCCGTCGGCGTCGCCGCTGCAACCTCCGCCGCCATCGGTACCGTCGTCGCCCGGCCAGGACCAGCCGATCGGCTTTCTCAAGATCCTGCGCGACGTGACCGACCGCAAGCTGGCGCAGGACGAGATCCAACGGCTGGCGTCGATCGACGTGCTCACCGGCCTGGCTAACCGCGCCGCCTTCGATGCGCATCGCAGCGAGATGGTGGCGCTGGCCGGGCGCACCGGACAGCTGTTGCTGCTGCTGATGATCGACCTCGACCAGTTCAAGGAGGTCAACGACCTGTTGGGCCACCATGCCGGCGACATGCTGTTGCAGCAGGCGGCGCAGCGCATCCGCCGCATCAGCCGCGAAAGCGATTTCGTCGCGCGCATCGGCGGCGACGAATTCGCCATGTTGCAGCTGTACGCGCCGTCGCCGGCCGCCGGCGGCGCGCTGGCGGAAAAATTGCTCGAAGCGTTGCAGCAGCCGTTCCTGATCGGCGAGCGCGAGATCAGGATCAGCGCCAGCATCGGCATCGCCGTTTGTCCGACCGACGCCACCTCGCCGGACAACTTGCTCAAGAAAGCGGACCTGGCGATGTACCACGCCAAGAACGCCGGCCGCAATTGCTTCCATTACTACACCCAGGAACTCGACGAGATCGCGCACCGCAAAAACGCCGATCACGCCGAATTGAGGCGCGTGGTCGGCGGCCGACTTTTTTGGCTGGCGTATCAGCCGATCGTCGACGCCGCCAGCGGCCGCACGGTGGCGATGGAGGCGCTGCTGCGGCTGCCCGGCCACCTGTCGGGGCATTCGGTCGAATATGTGATCGCGCTGGCGCAGGAGATCGGTCTGCTGCCCGACCTGGGCGCATGGGTGCTGCGGCAGGCGTGCGCGCAACTGCGGCAATGGCGCGACGCCGGCCTGTCGCCGCTGCGCGTGTGCGTCAACACCTGCGCCGAGGAATTGCGCGAGCCCGATTATCAGCAACAACTCGACCAGGTGATCGGCGAGTCGCGGCTGTGCGCGCAGGATGTCGAACTCGAGCTGACCGAGCGCGATGCGATCGAGCTCGAACGCAGCGGCAGCAATATCGTGTTGCGCCTGCGCGAGCGCGGCTTCCCGTTGTCGCTCGACGACTTCGGCACCGGCTACTCGTCGCTGAGCTATCTGCGCATCCTGCCGGTGACCACCATCAAGCTCGATAAAAGTTTTCTGCACGGCGTGCCCGATAATGCCGACGCCAACGCGGTCGCCCGCACCGTCATCCAGCTGGCGCAGGACCTGCGTTTGCGGGTGATCGCCGAAGGCGTGGAGAGCACGCCGCAGGCGGACTTTCTCCGCCAGCTCGGTTGCGGCGCGTTCCAGGGGCACCTGTATTCGGCGGCGCTGTCGCCGGCCGACGCCACCGCGTGGCTGCGCGCGCAGCAGCCGTGACCGCGAAGCTGGTTCACAGCAGTCCGAGGTCGCGGCCTTTGGTGCCGAAAAGGCGCTCCACCTGTCCCGCGTCGAGCCCGTACATGCGCGCGAACAGGCCGCCGAGCATGGCGCGGTATTCATTGAGCACCGGGTAGTCGCGGTTCTGGAACAGCGTGTCTTGCTCGATCCGTGTCTGCTCGCCGCGCACCCGGCCGCCGGCGATGCCGCCGCCCAGCACCCAGTAGACGGAGCCGTGTCCATGGTCGGTGCCACGGTTGCCGTTCTCGCGGAAGGTGCGGCCAAATTCGCTGACGACGACCACCACCGTATTTTTCCAGTCCGATCCCATCTCCTGCGCGTAGCCGGCCAGGCCGCGACCCAGTTCGTTGAAGCGGCCGGCCAGATAGCCGGTGGCGCCGCCCTGGCCGACGTGCGTGTCCCAGCCGCCGACATCGACAAAGCCGATATTATATTTTTCCTTCATCAATTTGGCGATGCGGCGCGCCTCCAGCTCGAAGCCTTTGGCGGTGATGGCGTTGCGGTTGGCCGCGTCCATTTCGCCGATCATCTCCTTCATCACATCGTCGCGCACCACGAAGCCGTCGCGCACCTGTCGCGACAGCGCGCTGCCGTCGTACATCGAGGCGATCATCTTCGCCTGGCGCGCATCGACGGCCGGCTTGCCGATCGAGCGCAGCGCCATGTTCGGCAACTGCGCGCCGCCCTGCATGATCAGCGGCAGCTGGTCGGTGAAGGAGATGGCGATCGCGTTCGCGCCTTGGCTGGATATGACGCTCGCGCGGTCGGCGTTCAGCGTCGTCGCCAGCCGGTTCAGAAAACCGGACCGGTAGTCGCGCGTGCGGTCCAGCGGCTGGCCCAATTCGATGCTGTCCTGCGTTTCGAAATGGCTGCGCGAGATATCCTCGGTGCCGGCAAACGGTACGAACGCCGCCTGCCCGGCGGTGAACAGCGGGTGGATGCTGTCGCGCAGGGCGGGGTGCAGGCCCCAGTCGGCGTCGATCGGCAGCGCCGAGTTCAGACCGTCGCCCGGTTTCGGCACGGCGATGTTGGGCCGCGCCTTGTAATAAAACTCGCTGGAGATCGGCACCAGCAGGCTGGCGGCGTCATAGCCGCCGCGCATGAAGACCAACAGCAAGCGCGTGTTGGTGGCCGGCGCGGCCCACAGCTTGCCCGCCGGCGCGCCCGACGCCAGCGTGCCCATGGCGGCCATGGTTTTAAGCAGGGTGCGGCGTTTCATCGTGCGGCTCCTCGTGGGGTGTTCATCATCGGCCCACCATCAGCGGTGCATCAGCTCGGGCGACGACAGCAGGAAGGTGTTCCATTCCTGCGGCGACGTGGCCTGGTCGAGCACTTGGCGCGTCGCCGGGCCCAGCGTCTTTTGCAGCGATTGGTAATACAAGGCGCTGGCCAGTTGCGGGAAGGCGGCGCGCTCCTTCGGTTGCGGCCCATCGGTCTTGAACAGGCCCGCGCTGCCCGAGCCGATGGCCTTGGCGATTTCAAAGCGCGTCGTCATCTGTCCGGGACTGGCCCAGCCGGATTGCGTGAGCGGGTAGCCGTCCGGCGTCTGGCGGCCGTACAGCGGCTGTGCCATGCGGTTGAGCCACGACAGCATCGGACCGGTGTTGAGCACCACCTTGTCGTCGTAGGTCAGGCGCACGGCCGAGACCACGTAGTGCACCGGGTCCTTGAACTTGCGGCCCAGCGATTGTGTGAACTCCGTCGACGTGAACATGGTGCGCAGCACGGCGGCGATGTCGCCGTCGCTGGCGGCGAAGGTGGCGGCCATGCGATCGACCAGCGCGGGCGGCGGTTCGTCGGCGACGAAGTAGACGGCCAGCTTGCGGCTGATGAAGCGCGCCGTGGCCGGGTGGCGGCTCAGGCGATCAACCGCCTCGTCGACCTCGGCCAGTCCGCGCGCCTTGACGGGCTGGCCGAGGAATTCCTTGGCGCCGTAGTCATGGCGTTTCGGGTTGAACTCGAACAGCCCCTGGCGCACGTACTGCGATTGCAGCTCCTGCTTCACCTTCGGTTCGCCGACGCCCATGTTGACGCCGACGCCGGTCAGGACGCGAGCGAGTTCCTGCACGTCGCGCTGGCTGTAGCCGCCGTCCACGCCCAGCGTGTGCAGCTCCATCAATTCGCGCGCGTAGTTTTCGTTGATGCGGTTGGCGGCGTTTTGCTCGTTGTCCAGATAGCGGATCATCGCCGGATGGCGCAGCGTGGCCGCCAGCAGATCGCGGAATTTGCCCAGCGCGTGCGGGCGCACCGCCGTCTCCTCGTAATCGCCGACCAGCGCGCGCAGATTGCTCTTGCCCTGATGGACGCTGAAGTGGTTCATCCAGAACCACGTCATCTGCTCCTGCAACTGGTTGGGCGAGTACAGGTCGCGCAACAGCGAGCGCGCCGCCGCTTCCTTCGCCACGCGGTTGAGCTCCTGCTGGTAGGCCTGCTGCGCGGCCTTTTTGTCGTCGTCGACGGTGATTTTGTCGCTGTCCTTGCGTTGCTGGTCCAGGTCCTGAACCAGCCGCGCCAGCGGCTTGGTGGTGATCGTCATCGCATCGATCTGCGCCTGTGCGGCCGGCGGCAGCGGCGCGGGGGAGGGGCGCAGTTGCCCTTCGAGCCATGCGTCGTAGCCCGCTTTTTCGGCCTGCTGCCAGGTGCTTTGATTGACGCCCCAGCTGACGCGGTTCAAGGCGCCGGCCAGGCGCGCCGAATCGGCGGCTGATGTGGCTCCGGGGCCGGAGGCGGCGCAGCCGACCAGCATCAACAGCGCGGCGCCGGCGGCTAGCGTTCGCAATGGCATCGATAATGTGGGCATGTGCGCCTCGTGACGATCGTAGGACAAGGCTGTAGGGTACGCCAATCCCACGGAACTGCTATATTTTCTGTGTGTGTCGGGCCAAAGCCGGGACATCGGCCGGCGCATTTCGCCGAAGGTGCCGAACTTCACGGCGGTGAACGCTTCTGAAGCGCAGCTGCTCAAGCAGCATCCGGAATTGTTTTGAAGGACTAAAGGGGAGGGCGACGTTTCAGCAGGGTTTGGGCTGACGCGCGCGCGTATTGAAAGGGCGGAAAGGGCGCCGGTACCGCATGCCGGCGCCTGGCATGGCGAGATCAACGAGGTTGATCAGTGCATTGACGCGGTCGACAGGTCTTTCAATTCACGTATGCTGATTTCCGACTTTTCATGC
>DASVTJ010000193.1:0-3844 GCA_036387635.1 Duganella sp. | reverse complement strand
GACGGAATCAGCTGGCCGGCCGGGCCGGGCTCGTAGTTGGTGTCGATATACAGCGGCCAGCGGTTGTTGCGCAGGCAGACGTTGCGATAGACGATGTTGCTGACCGCGCCGCCACGGCGGTCGTTGCTTTTGATGCGCAGGCCGGAGGTGGTGCCGTCGATGTCGAGATCGTCCACCAGCACGTTGCGCACGCCGCCGTTGGTCTCGCTGCCGATCGACATGCCGTGGCCGCTGTAGAAGTGATTATGCAGGATCGAAATGTTTTCGCTCATGCCGTTGTTGCCAGCCTTGATGGCGATGTTGTCGTCGCCGGTCCGGATGTAGCTGTGGGCGATGGTGACGTTCCGCGAGGCGCCAGGATCGATGCCGTCGCTGTTGCGGGCGTCGTGCGGCGTGTCGATGCGCACCGCCCAGGCGGTAAAGCCGTCGACCTTGTTCATCGCGACGTGGAAATTGGGCGAGTTACGCAACGTGATGCGGTACATCGTGAAGTCGCGCGCGTTGTCGATCTGGATCAGGCGCGGCACGTTCTGGCGCAGCTTTTCCTTTTGCGCGCGGCGGGCGATTTGCCACCAGGTTTCGGTCTTGCCGTCTATCAGCTGGCCGCCCTGGCCGTCGATGGCGCCGTCGCCCATGATGCCCGCGCCTTTGCCGCCGTCGACGCTGATGAAGGGACGGCAGCCCTTGCCGGCGGCGTCGAGCGTGCCGCAGGTTTTTTCGCCCCGGTCGAACAGCATCGGATTGGTGCTGGCGTACAGCGTGGCGCCGGCATCGACCACCAGGGTGACGCCGCCGCGCAGCGTCAGCGGGCCGGCGATGAAGGCGTTGTTGCCGCCGGCTGGCGCCAGGTGGACGGCGCCGCCTTGCGTGCACTGGTCGATGGCCTTCTGTATGCGCGCGGCGTCGTCGCGGCCGGAATTGGCGGCGACCGGCGTTTTTGCGGCGACCTCGGCGCTGACGGTGGCGCAGGATTTCGGCAAGGTCGGCTCGCGCACGTCGCGCGTGTCCTGCGCCTGGGCTGGCGTGGCGGCGCACAGCAGCGCGGCGGCCATGGCCGAGGTCATCGTGGAAAGCAGGGCGGGCCGGTGCAACCGGCTAATGTGAATGATGCGCATGACGTGTCGTCTCCAGTTATAGGCGCTGCTTTGTGCAGCGCTCACTGGAGCACCTCGCGTGCTCCGCGCCGATAAGACGAGGGCCACGCCGATTTGGTGGCCGAGGTCGCTCGGTCGGTTGTTGGTTCAGCTACGGGTCCAACTGCAAACTCGTACGTGAACAACGTAAAAAGATTATCAGATAAGAATGGAAGAAACCATGGCTTCGGTTTCATCTTGGGAAGAATCATTAAGCCCATTGGTGGATTTCGCAATGCCGGCCGGCCTCGCCTGATCGGTAAAAAGTTCTCAAAAAGATATTGTTTTTAGTTTAAACTGTTGCGCGCAGCAATCCTCGCACAGTGCGTTGAGCTGCGGACCAACCAAGGGCTTCGGTGCGGCATTTAATCAAAATATTGAGCAATTCCAGAGCGTTGTTGAGCGTGCTGTTGCTGTCCAGCCTCGCCATCGCCTGCGACGTCGCGGCGACGGAGACCATGGACGAACGCCAGCGCGAGCAGCGCCCCGTCGCCGCCTTGCCGGCCTCGTTGATCGGGCCCGGCACGCAGGTCAAGATCGACGGCGCGCTGCAAGAGGACGCATGGCGCGCGGCACCGGAGTTCGACACCTTCCACGAGTTCCTGCCCAACAGCGGTAACCCGGCCCCGGCGGCCCTGCGCACCAGCGTGCGGCTGCTGATCGACGACGGGGCGCTGGTGTTCGGCATCCGCGCCTGGGATGCCACGCCCGAGAACATGCGCGGCACGCTGGCGCGGCGCGACAAGGTCGGCCAGGACCAGGATTTCATCGGCATCTGGCTCGACCCGACCGGCCACGGCCGCGCCGCCCAGTTCGTGCGCGTCAACATCGCGGGCGTGCTCAGCGATGGCATGTACCGGGCCGACGAGGACGAATCCGACCTCGGCCCCGACTTTCCGATCGACGCCGCCGTCCAGCGCCTGCCCGACGGCTATACGATGGAAGTGCGCTGGCCGCTGTCGAACCTGCGGTTTCCTTACGCCGACGGCAAGACTTGGCGCGTGATGATCGAGCGCAGCGTGCCGCACGCCGGCGGCCTGCTGCTGACCAGCACGCCGCTGACGACCGACACCATCGGCCACATCGGCGTGATGCAGGATATCGGCGGCATGGGCGGTACCGTCGCGGCCGTGCGCGACCGCAGCTTCCTCGAGATCAAGCCGGAGCTGACCTTGCGCTCCAACAGCGACGCCGACAGCGCCGGCCGCAACCGCTTCAACAAGGGCAGCGTGGGGCTGGAGATCAACGCGCGCCCGCGCGCCGACATGGTCTTCAACGCGACGCTGAATCCGGACTTTTCGCAGGTCGAAATCGACGAACCGACGGCGACCGGCGCCAGCCGCATCGCCCTGAGCCTGCCGGAGAAGCGCGGCTTCTTCCTCGAAAGCGCCGACGTATTGGGGCTGCCGCTGGCGGCGTTCTACTCGCGCACGGTGGCCGATCCCGAGTGGGGCCTGCGCGGCACCTGGCGCGCGTCCATTGCCGACGCCACCGCGATGAGCCTGCGCGATCAGGAAGGCGGCGTGGTGCTGCGCGGCGGGCCGTACGAGACGGCCGAGTACGACCAGACGCGGCGCACGCTCACCAGCCTGCTGCGCGCGCGCTGGCATGGCGACGGCGCGCTGCTCGGCGCCTTCGTTTCGCAGCGCGACTATGGCGACGCCGGCAGCAACCAGGTGGCCGGTATCGACGGCCAGTGGCGCGGCGACGGCCAGCAGGCCGCATGGCTGCTGATGCATTCGCGCACCAGCGCCGGCTTCTTCGACGCTCGCGGCGCTGACGAGGCCGCGCAAACGGTCCGCATGCCGGCGCGCACCGGCGCCTATTTGTCCGGCAAGTACACGTATCTGTCCGAGAATTGGTGGAACGAGCTCAAGCTGGAAGCGGTCGGCCCCGGCTTCGTCAACGACAATGGTTTCGTGCCGCAGACCGGCGTGGTCAAGGCCGACATCAACTTGAATCGCCGGCTCGGCCCGCGCCGCCTGGACGTGATGGAAACGGTCTTCGAGGCGTACGAGATGGAGGCGCACCTGGGCTTGCATGAGACCCGCACCGTGTCCGACTCGTGGACGGGCCAGCCCGGCAATCAAATCGTCGAGCGCAAGGTGCAGCCGGGCATTTGGTTCCGCGCCGCGCGCCAGACCGACTTCTGGGCCAACCTCGGCTTCGACCAGCAGCGCGGACGGCGAGAAGGGCGCTTGCACGACGTGCCGGCACTGCACTTCGGGGTCGAGGCGTCGCCGTTGCCGTGGCTGGCCAAGCTTAAGGCGGAGGTCACGCTGGGCCGCCAGCTCGACGTCGACGCCGACCGCGTCGGCAGCGGCGGCAACGCGGTGCTGGAGGCGGGCCTGCGCTTCGCGCTGCCGCGCGGCTGGGCGATCGAGCTGGATCAGCGGCTGAACCGGGCGTGGGTAGAGGGCGCGATGGGGCGGCCGGCCTTTGTCGACAATGGCTGGCGCTGGCTGGGTATGCTGCACTTCACGCCGGCCGACTCGCTGCGGCTGCTGGCGCAAAACACGTCGGCGGCGCGGCGCGAGGACGGCGTCTCCGGGCTGGAGCCGTGGGCCGACCGCCAGCTGCACCGCTCGCTGCTGTACCGCCATCTGTGGCGGCACGGCCGCTCGCTGTCGGTTAGCTATTCGCGTGACCAGACGCGCGCGCCCGATACGGTGAGCAAGTCGCTGACGGTGAAGTTCCAGTGGGAGATGTGA
>DASVTJ010000192.1:0-2217 GCA_036387635.1 Duganella sp. | reverse complement strand
CTTGGCCGATGCCCGAGCCGCCGCCGGTGATCAGAATAGTGTTGCCAGTTCTCTTCATGTGCGTGTCCTTGCGTTGTCAGGAAAGTCGCCTTGCAGCGATGAATCGATGCCATGCACGATGCAAACTCTGCATACGGATCGCGACTATCGTATTGGATCTGATCAAGATTGCACAGCTGCTAAGATTGGGACACCATGTCTCAAAACTGGAACGAAGATGGACCTTACCGCAGTTGCCGATTTCAATCTGGTCGCCAAGCACGGCGGCTTTGGCGCCGCCAGTCGCGCCACCGCGACATCGAAGGCGACGTTGTCCCGCCGCGTTCGCGAGCTGGAAGAGAGCCTCGGCGTGCGGTTGATCGAGCGCGGCGCCCGGCCGCTGCGACTGACCGAGGAGGGCGCCGCGCTCCACGCGCGCACCGAGGAGCCTTTCGGCGCCATCGCCGATGCGCTGCTGGACATTCAGTCCGGGCTGAACCGTCCCAGCGGCCGCCTGCGCATCAGCGCGCCTTTGTTGTTTGCCAGCATGTCGCTGGGTCCGTTGGCGGCCGCGTTCCTGGCCGCTTATCCCGACGTCCTGCTCGAGGTCACCACCGACGACGGTTTTGTCGACTTGCGCGATGGCGATGTCGACCTCGTCATCCGCGCCAATCCGCGCCCCGATGATGACCTGGTTGGCCGCTGTTTCCTGCGCAATCCGATGGTGCTGGTGGCGCCACCCGGCTTGTCGCGCCCGGACGACGCGCATCCGGCATTTCCCGCCGTGATGCGCACGGGAATGGTTGACGGCGACAGCTGGTCCATCATCGACGCGCGGGACGGCGCCATGCACCGGTATCGGCCGCAAGCCGTGCTGCGCTTGTCCTCGCCGTTGTCGATTCGAGACGCGGTGCTGGCCGGCGCCGGCGCGGCGATGGTGCCGGTCGCCATTGTCGCCGCCGATGTGTCGGCGGGTCGTCTGGTGCAGTGGGGCGCGTCGACCCTGCCGCCTGTGGAAGTTTGGGTGCTCCATGCGTCGCGACGCTTGGTCAGCACCAAGGTAAGCGCCTTCGTCAACTTCATCTGCGATTATTTCGCCGCGCAAAAGCAGTGATGGGATCGACGAACATTCCGGCGAACGCGGCCAAGACCCGCCGGCTTTCCTGCAGTGATGGGCTGCTTATTTTGTGCTTGGCGATCGCCGATGCGCCAAGTAAGCTGCTTAATCGGCGCGAATAAACGGATTTAGGATTAGCCGGCAAGGCCCCAAGCGCCGTGCCGCCGCCGGGAAACTGCCTTCTTGGGCGGCTTGTACGAACGACTCGAGATTTGCCGGGGTTTCCATCCGGGCGCTTTACTGCCCCAGCAGTAAAAACACCGTCGGCTTCTTGTGGAAGTCAGGCGCCTTGGCGCTTTTCCATTGCGCCGCCGTCATCGTGCGGATCGTTTCCGTCGCCAGGCTCAGATCGGTCGCCACGCACACCAGGGTCGACGGCGCGCACGCGGCCACCAGCGCCTCCAGCATCGCGGCGTTGCGGTACGGCGTTTCGATAAACAGCTGCGTCTGCTTTTCCTTGCGCGAACGTGTTTCCAGCTCCTTGATCCGCGTGAGGCGCTGCGCGGCGTCGGTCGGCAGATAACCGTTGAAGGCGAAGCTCTGCCCGTTCAGCCCGCTAGCCATGACCGCCAGCAGCAGCGACGACGGCCCCACCAGCGGACGCACCGGAATATTGTGCTGGTGCGCCAGCCGCACCAGGTCGGCGCCGGGGTCGGCCACCGCCGGCACGCCGGCCTCGGACACTAGTCCGCCATCGCGGCCGGCCAGCAGCGGCGCCAGCAGGCCGGCCAGCGCCGCCGCCGGCGTGTTCACGTTCAACTCGGAGATGGTGATCTCTTGCAGCGGCCTGGCCAGCGGGTGCCCGGCGTTGACCAGCTTGAGGAAGGCGCGCGCGGTCTTGGCGTTCTCCGCGACGAAGTAATCCAGTTGCGCGGTGATGTGCTGCACTTGTTCAGGCAGAACGGAGGCGAGCGCTTCGGTCTCGCCCAGGGTGTTCGGTATTAAAAAGAGGGTGCCGGGCATATGAATCTACTTAAGTGTTAAAAAAGGAAACGCCAATCTTGCGCAGCATGCCTGTCAGCGCGATCAAAGGCAAGCCGGTGAGGGCGGTCGGGTCGCTGCTGTCGATGCGTTCGAGGATGGCGATGCCGAGCGCTTCGTTCTTGGCGCTGCCGGCGCAG
>DASVTJ010000191.1:0-4492 GCA_036387635.1 Duganella sp. | reverse complement strand
CCTGCGCATCCGCTACCGCATCGACGGCATCCTGCGCCAGATCCGCAGCCTGCACAAATCGTACTGGCCGGCGATGGCCGTGCGCCTGAAGGTGATGTCGAACATGAACATCGCCGAGACGCGCGCGCCGCAGGACGGCCGTATCTCGATCAAGTTCTCGGGCCGCCAGATCGACTTCCGCGCCTCGGCGCAGCCGACCACGCACGGCGAGAACTTCGTGCTGCGCGTGCTCGACCGCCAAAAAGGCCTGGTGCCGCTCGACGGCCTGGGCCTGGGTGAGGCCGAACTGAGCCTGCTGAAGCTGATGATCGCCCGTCCCGACGGCGTGATCCTGGTGACCGGACCGACCGGCTCCGGCAAGACCACCACCCTGTATTCGATCCTGAACCACATCAACACCGAGAGCGTCAACATCATGACGCTGGAGGACCCGGTCGAATACCCGATGAACATGATCCGGCAAACGTCGATCAACGAATCGGCCAAGATGGGCTTTGCCGAAGGCATCCGCTCGATGATGCGGCAAGATCCTGACATCATCCTGGTCGGCGAGATCCGCGACAAGGAAACGGCCGAGATGGCCTTCTCGGCGGCCATGACCGGCCACCAGGTATATTCGACCTTGCACACCAACTCGGCGATCGGCTCGATTCCGCGCCTGCTCGACATCGGCGTCGTGCCCGACATCATGGCCGGCAACATCATCGGCATCATCGCCCAGCGCCTGGTGCGCAAACTGTGCACCGCGTGCCGCGAGCCGCACATCGCCGAGGATGTCGAGCGCCGCCTGCTGGGCCTGCCCGAGACGGCCGGCCCGCAGACGCTGTACCGCGCGGTCGGCTGCGACCATTGCGCGCACCAGGGCTACAAGGGCCGGATCGCCATCATCGAGCTGCTGAAGATGACGCCGGCGCTCGACGAGATGGTGTCGCGCCGCGCCTCGTCGCGCGAGCTCAAGACGGCGGCCGCCAACAGCGGCTTCCACAGCCTGATCGACGACGGCGTGCGCCGCGTGCTCGAGGGCGTGACCACACTCGAGGAAGTCGGCCGTGTCGTCGATCTGACCGAAAGGTTGGCCACCTGATGCCGCAATACTATTACCGCGCGATGGATGCCGGCGGCCAGATCGAACCCGGCAACATGGACGCCGCCAACGAGCCGGACCTGGAGCTGCGCCTGCACCGCATGGGGCTGGACCTGATCAGCTGCCGCGTATCGCGCGCGAAAGTGGTGGCGCTGAAACGCGTCATCACGCGGCGCGACCTGATCAACTTCTGCTTCCACATGGAGCAATTGACCGGCGCCGGCGTGCCGATCCTGGAAGGCTTGAACGACCTGCGCGAGAGCATCGACCACCCGCGCTTCCGCGAGATGATCACCGGCTTGATCGAAAACATCGAAGGCGGCAAGCAACTGTCGGCCGCGCTGGCCGCGTACCCGGAAGTGTTCGACCTGACCTTCACCAGCCTGATCACCGCCGGCGAGCAAAGCGGCAAGCTGGCCGAGGTCTTCAAGAACCTGTCGGAAAGCCTGAAGTGGCAGGACGAGCTGGCTTCGCAGACCAAGAAAATCATCATGTACCCGGCCGCCGTCGGCGTGTTCGTCACCGGCGTCACCTTCTTCCTGATGATCTACCTGGTGCCGCAGCTGACGTCGTTCGTCAAAAACATGGGCAACACCTTGCCGATCCACACGCGGGCGCTGATTTTCGTCTCCAACATCTTCATCAATTACTGGTACATCCTGGTGGCCGTGCCGCTGATCGCCTTTTTCGTCGCCCGCGCCTGGCTGGCGCGCAGCGAGCAGGCGCGCTACACCGCCGACGGCTTCAAGCTGCGCATCTGGATGATCGGCCCGGTGCTGCACAAGATCATCCTGGCCCGCTTCGCCACCTTTTTCGCGATGATGTACGGCTCCGGCATCACCATCCTCGAATGCATCCGCCTGTCCGAGGGCATCGTCGGCAACCGCGTGATCGCCGCCGGCCTGCGCCGAGCCGGCCAGCTGATCTCCGAGGGCCAGGGCATCACGGCGGCGTTCCAGAACACCGGCATCTTTCCGCCGCTGGTGATCCGCATGCTCAAGGTCGGCGAAACCACCGGCGCGCTCGACGGCGCGCTGCGCAACGTCAGCTATTTCTATAACCGCGAAGTCAAGGAGATGATCGAGAAGGTGCAGGCGATGATCGAACCGGCCATGACCGTGATCCTGGGCTTGATGGTGGGCTGGATCATGCTGTCGGTGATGGGCCCGATTTACGACACGATCAGCAAGATCAGAACCTGAGGCTGCCGTGCTAAGCAAACATTTACTTTATCTGAGCGGCGAACAGCTGTGCGCCTACAAGTGGCACGGCGGCCGCTTGACGGGCGGCGTCTGCTTCAACGGCGACCGCGCCGGCATCGACGACTTCATGGACTACGTCGACAGCCACGGCCACGACCCGGTCTACCTGCTGGCCGACCTGATCGAGGAAGATTTCCAGCGCATCCACGTGCCGCACGTGGGCGGGCGCGCCGGCGCCAAGCTGATGCAGCGGCGCCTGCTGCAGCAATACCGCGAGACGCCGTTCCGCCACGACGAGGTGCAGGGCCGCGAGCCATTGGGGCGACGCGACGACATCGTGCTGCTGTCGGCGCTGACCAATCCGTCGTCGGTGCAGCCGTGGGTCGAGGCGCTCGAGCAGCTGAAGATTCCGCTGGCCGGGCTGTACTCGACCACGCTGCTGAGCGAGGCGATGGTGCGCAAGCTGGCCATGCGCGACGAGCACCTGCTGCTGGTGACGCAGCAGTCGGCCGGCTGGCGCCAGAGTTATTTCCAGAAAGGCCAGCTGAAGTTTTCGCGGCTGACGCCCGCCATCGACCGCGACGGCAACCCGGTCAACATCGGCACCGAGAGCGGCAAGACCCACCAGTTCCTGACCAGCGTGCGACTGATGGCACGCGGCAACGTGCTGGAAACGGCCGTGATCGCGCCGGCCGCCGCCATCCCCGGGCTGGAAACCCAGTGCGAAGAAGGCGCCGAGACGGCGTTCCGCTTCGTGCCGCTGGAGCAAGTGACCACCCGGCTGGGTTTGAACACCGGCGACGGCGCCGTGGTGGAACTCGCGGCGCGCCTGACCGAGCCGCTGATGCTGGCGTTCCTGGCCGGCACCCGGCCGCCCAGCCATTACACCTTGGGGCCGCTGCAACGCTACTTCAAGCTGTGGCGTGCGCGCCGGAACCTGTACCTGGTCAGCGGCGCGCTGGCGGCCGCCTGCGCGGTGCTGGCCGGCGTCAACACGTGGCAATCCAATCAGGACAAGGCCGACGGCGCGCGGCTCGCGGCCGAGGCCAGCCTGTACGACCAGCGCTACAGCGCCGTCATGGCCGCGATGCCGCCGCGCGTGACCACCACCGCCAACATGCGGGCGGCGGTCAACGTCGAGCGCATGCTAGTGACCCAGGCGCCGGACCCGCAGCAGCTGATGGCGTTGGTCAGCCAGGCGCTCGAACAGGCGCCGCAGATCCGCCTGCTGCGGCTGGACTGGAAAGCCGACCTGCCGGCGGCCCCGGCCGGCGGAGGCGTCGGCGGCAATGTCGGCCTGGCCGCGATGGCCGAAGCGGGCCAGGCGGCGCCGATCTCGTCGCTGCTGGCCGGCATCCCGGGCCGGCCGCCGCAGGCGCTGCTGCTGGAGGCAGAAATCATGACCGGGCAGGACGACTACCGCAACGCCGTCAATACGATGAATGCCTTCGCCCAGCAGCTGGCCGGCAACCCGCGCCTGACGGTGGAGGTCGACAAACCGCCGCTCGACACCCGTTCGTCCGTCAAGCTCAACGGCAAGGCCGGCCCGCAGTCGGTCGAGGCGCACGCCAAATTTTCCCTGAACCTGATGTGGAAGCCATGAGCACGAAATGAGCACAAATCCGGTCACCGGTAAAAAGAAGGCCGCCGCCCGCGTCGCGCTGCCGTATTGGATCGCCGAGTTCGCGCTGATCCGCACCGCCGTGCTGACGGCGGTGGGCGCCATCACGATCGGCCTGAGCGCCGTGCTGGTGACCGGCTGGCGCCAGGAGGCCGCCGACACCGAGGTGCAGCGCGTGCAACGTGTGCGCGACGTCGCCCATTCGCGCTACGCCCACGTCGACAACGAGAAGCGCGACATCCGCAACTTCCAGCAGCGCTATATGGAGTTGCGCGCGCGCGGCTTGATCGGCGAGGAAAACCGGCTCGAATGGGTCGACGCGATCCGCCAGACGCAGGAGGAGCTCAGGCTGCTGCCGTTGACCTATGAGATCGATCCGAGGCAGCCCGTGCGGCTCGAATCGGCGCTCGACCTGGGCGACTATCAATTGCAGGGCAGCCGCATGCGCTTGCACATGGACTTGCTGCACGAGATGGACTTGTTCAACTTCTTTGCGGACTTGCGCGCGCGCGGATTCTTCGCGGTGCAGGATTGTTCGATCAAGCGGCTTGGCACCGTGGCCGGCGCGGGCGGCGCGGCCGAGGG
>DASVTJ010000190.1:0-1975 GCA_036387635.1 Duganella sp. | reverse complement strand
TCGATCTGCTGCAGGTAGACGCCCCAGGGACCGAGGTCGTCGGGGTTGAGGTACGAAGGCAGTGCGTGCTGCTGCGGGGCGTGAATTGATGCGGTGGTCATGCGCGGGGCTCCTGTGATTTTGTTTTGGCGGGCGCCGCTTTTGGCGGCCCGGGTGGAACGAATCATAGGGTTGGGGCGCCGGGGCGGGCCAATGCTGTATGCGCATTTAGCTATGCGTCAAACGCATAGTTATTATCAATGCAATATCGACGCGGAGGTTCGCGCGGAGGCGTTCAGCGCTCCGACACGGAGACGCGGCCTTTGCGCCCGCCGTCGTTCTGCTGGCGTTCGAGGAATTCCCACAGTCGTTCGACGATGGCCTTGCCGCGCCGCTGCTGCGACGACGACGGCCGCTCGCGGTACAGGCGGATGTCCATCTCGATTTCCCATTCGGCGGTGCCGTTGTCGGCGCGCGCCAGCAGCTTTTGTTTGAGCTCGCGCGCCACCGCCGATTCGGGCAGGAAGGCGACGCCGCGCCCTTCGAGCGCCATCATCTTCAGGCCTTCGGCCATGTCGGTCTCGTAGCGCGGGTCCAGGTGCAGCGGGGTCCTGGCGTCGCCCAGGATCAGCTCCACCATGCGCCCCAGGTAGGCGTTGTTGGTGTAGGACAGAAACGGCAGCGGGTCTTTTTTTGTGCCCGGCAAGGTCAACTCGGGTACCTTGTTCTTGTCGCAGCGGGCGTAGGCGCGCAGCGATTCGCGTCCCAGCACCAGCATGTCGTAGCGGCCCGGGTCGAGCTGCACCGGCTGGCGCGGATGGTGGTAGCACAGGAGTAGATCGCAGCCGCCTTCGACCAGCTGCAGCACGGCGTCGTGGACGTTGAGCGCCATCAGGCGGCTGCTGATCGGTGCGAAGTCGCGTTCGAGCGCCGTCAGCCACTTGGGCACGAACGTCAGCGACAGCGTGTGCGGCACGGCCAGGTCGATGCTGGTCTGGGCGGCGGCGCGCTTGGAGCGCAGCATGTCGCGCGCGCCGTTGATCTGCGCCAGCATCTCGAGCGCCTGCTCGTAGAAGACGATGCCGGCCGGCGTCAGGCGGGTGGGGTAGGAGGTGCGGTCGACCAGATCGGTGCCTAGCCAGTTTTCCAGCGACTGGATGCGGCGCGAGAAGGCCGGCTGCGTGACGTGGCGCAGCGCCGCCGAGCGGCTGAAGTTATTGGTCTCGACCAGGGAGATGAAGTCTTCCAGCCATTTGGTTTCCATGCGGTGCTCCGTGCGTCAGGAGTTCGAGGCGTGCATGCCGGCGATCAGGCCGAGCGCGTCGCTCAGTTCGGCGAAGCGCTCCTGCGGGCAGCTGCGCAGCAGGTCCTTGCTGATTTGTTCGGCCACGACGACCGCGTTGTTGAGCAGCTCGCGGCCGGTGGCGGTGATGGCGGCGTAGGCGACGCGGGCGTCGCGCGGGTCGTGCTGGCGCTCGACGAGGCCGATCTTCTCGAGCGGCAGCAGGGTACGGGTGACGCCGGACGCCGTCAACCCCTGGCGCTCGGCCAGGTCGACCCGGCGCAGACGTCCGCCGGGCGCGCGGTTGAGGTAGTGCAGCAGCATGAAGTCGCCGAAGCTGATGCCGTGGTAGCCGCCCAGTACCTGGTCGAGCCGGCGCACCAGGGTCGCTTGCGCGCGCGCCAGGCGCAGCGCGAACTCCAGGCTGGGGCTGACGGTGGCAAGGGGGGCTTCGGCGGAAGCGGCGGCGCCGGTGGCTGGCTGGTCGATCGCGGTGTTATTCATGATGGTCCTTGGTTGTTGACACATGCTTGAGATAAGTTTGACAAATGCTTGATTAAGCAAGTATATCGATATTTTTATGTCATTTCAAGATTTTTCGCGCTGGTGGTTATGGTATCGTTTTCAAGGTTTCCGCCGGCCCGCGTTCCGCAGGGCAGATGACCATCATTTCAACTATAAAAAGCAGGGGACAAGCAATGCATATGGGGACCA
>DASVTJ010000189.1:0-3422 GCA_036387635.1 Duganella sp. | reverse complement strand
GATGACAGAACAAAATCTGACACGCGCGGCCGGCCACTTGGCCATGACCCAGCCTGCCGTCTCGAACGCGATCAAGCGGTTACGCGAGAGCCTGGGCGACGAATTACTGATCCGCACCGCCTACGGCGTCAAGCCGACCCCGCGCGCCGAATCGTTGTGGCCATCCGTGCGCAGCGCGCTGGCCAGCCTGGAAGCGGCGGTGGCGCCGGAAACCTTCGACGTCTCGGCCGCCCACGCGACCTTCCGCATGGCGATGGCCGACGCCACCGCCGCCTTCTGGCTGCCTTCGCTGATGCGCTCGATCGAAGTAGAAGCGCCCGGCGTCAACGTGCGCATGGTGCCGCTGACCACGCGCGAACCACGGCCGATGCTGCTGCGCGGCGACATCGACCTGGCCGTTGGCTTCTTCCCCGGCGTGGCGGCGCAGCTGTCGTACGAGACCGGCTCGCCGATCCGCCACGAGCGGCTGTATTCCGGCCACTATGTCTGCGTGATGCGGCGCGACCATCCGCTGGCCAAGGTAGAGCTGAACCTGGATAACTATTGCAAGGCCAATCACCTGCTGGTGAGTTTTTCGGGCCGCGCGCATGGCCTGGTCGACGAGGCGCTGGCGCAGATCCAGCGCGAACGCCGCATCTTGCTGACGGTGAATCAATTCTTCACCGCCGGCAGGGTGGTCGCCAACTCGGATCTGATCACGGTGCTACCGCGCCACCTGATCGCTTCGACCGGCATGACCGACGCGCTGATCGCCAAGGAGTTGCCGTTCCAGCTGCCGGCGGTCCACCTGGACATGCTGTGGCACGAGCGCGATGCGCGCAGCCCGGCGCACAAGTGGCTGCGCATGCATCTGGAAGGCATGAACCAGGTGGCGGCGCGCACCGCGCCAGGAACGTCGCCAAAGAAAGATACCGCCTAACGGCTCTTAATTCTTGGTGCTGGAGCGGTAGCCGATCCGGAAGCCGCCCCAGTGCTTGCCGTTCACATAGATCGGCGCCGACAGGTCGTGCATCACTTCCCCCGTATCGCGCTTATACGTCTGCAACAAAAACGGCTTGGTGTTCGAGCCGCAACGCTTGCCCGTGCGGTCGCTGAAAATCCGCTTGGTACGGTTGTTGACGATGTCGACGTCATAGTCGCCGGTCAGCGGCTGCGAAAACTTCTTGTTATGGGTAGGGAAATAGCCGTTGTTATCCACCGCACCGGCGTAAGCCAGCTGTGGCATCGCGACCAGCAGCGCCTCCTGCAATGAAGGCAGCACGCGATCCGTAAAATCATCGAACCGGGTCTTGTGCTTGGGCGGATCGGTGTTCGGAATCGCCGTATAACTCCTGTCGAACAAGGCGTCGCGCGTGATCTTGCCGGCCGCAACCGCTGCTTCGAAAATCCTGCCCACTTCCAGCGCCGCCTGCTGCGCGGCATTGCGGATCGCATCGTGCGACGTGGCGATCGACGACTCGCCCAGCGCCTCGGTGATCAGCTCGGCGCGCTCCGCCAGCGCCATCGCCGAACTGGCCGCGCGCGGCAATTCCTTTTCGGTGGATAACAGGCTGTCACGGATGCTGGCGATCGCGGCGGCGATTTCCTCGGTGGTGGCGACGTGCTCGCGCGACGACCGGGCGATTTGGCCTATCTCGTCTTCCGCCACGCCGGAGGAACGCTCGATATTGCCGAGCAAGCCGTGCACCTTCTCCACATTGCCGGCCGCCTCGCTGACTTGGGCCGCCAGCGAATTCATGCCGGTGGCGGCCTGTTCCGCCTGCTGATTGATTTCGCGCACCATCGTGCTGATCTCGTCGGTCGCTTCCTTGGTGCGCAAGGCCAGCTGGCGCACCTCGCTGGCCACCACGGCAAAGCCGCGCCCCTGTTCGCCGGCGCGCGCGGCCTCGATGGCGGCGTTCAGCGCCAGCAGGTTGGTGCGGGCCGAGATTTCGCTGATGGCCTCGGTGAAGCCGTAGATTTTGCGGGAATTGGTTTGCAGGCTGGTCATCACGGACGCCGCCGTCTGGGCATCCTGGCGGGCGGCGCGGATGCGCTGCAAGCCGTTGTCGGCCTCGCTACGCCCGGCCACCGTTTCACCGCGCACCTGGGTCGCGATCTTGGCGGCGCGCTCGGCGTTGGCGGCGATGCGTTCGGTGGTGGCGGCGTTTTGCGCCGAGCTGTGGACGATGGCGCCGGCGGTGCCGACGTCGAGCTCGATTTTCTTTTTGACGGAATCGACGAAGTACGAGGTTTCCGCCGCGCCGATCATGATGGCGTCGATTTCCTCGCCGACGGTGTGGGCGAACTGGCGCACGCCGCCTTCATCACTGTTCTGACGCGCCGCCCACCAGGAGAGCAACGCGCCGGCCAGCGCCGCCGGCGCCGCGGTGTACACCAGCGAGGCCTTGTCGCCGGAAGCAAGATCGACCAGGTACGCCAGGCAGGTACCGCCCGCCGTGGCACCCAACAACCATAATCCACGTTGCACCAACTTCTGCCGCAAAAGCTTCATTTGTCCCCCGTCTGCCTGGAGCCGTTGGCGTACCGACTAATTTATTTCCTACATACTACTTTATCGGTAACTTGGTGGTATTCTTAACTTCTTCCATCACGGCGTAAGTGTGGGTTTCCCGCACGCCTTTTTGGAGTAGGGTTTTACCCAGGAATTCGCGGTAGGCGGCCATGTCCTTGACGCGGGCTTTGACCAGGTAATCGAAGCCACCGGCGACCATGTGGCATTCCAGCACTTCCGGAATGACCTGGACGCTGTGCTTGAAGGCGTCGAAGACTTCCGGCGTGGTGCGATCGAGCACCACCTCGATGAAGACGAGCAAGGAAACGTCCAGCAGTTGGGGATTCAACTGCGCGGTGTAGCCCATGATGTAGCCGGACTCGTGCAACTTGCGCACGCGCTCCAGGCAAGCGGCCGGGGACAGGTTCACCCGCGCCGCCAGTTCCACGTTGCTGATGCGGCCATCGCTCTGCAACTCCATCAAGATTTTTTTGCTGATCTTGTCTAACATTTCAGGGGACTCCCAAATAAATATTATTTGGTTAAATTGTCTCACTAAAAACAATCTATTGCTAGCCCCCTGTATTACCAGAATTAATCCAGAAGAAATCACTTTACAATCGAATCATCCGCCGTTCACGATTCGAGACCACGAGGCATCGACAATTCAGGCCCGGTTTAAACCATATTCACGCTCTCAAGCCTTCCGCTTGCAGAGCGTGTTTTTGTAAGTGGACGCGCCCCATTTCTATTCTGAGAGTCATTCATGCAAGCAGCAAATCCAACCGGTTTTACCCCCTTCGCAGCGTTACAAGCCGAGATCCTGCGCGACCCGATTCCCCTGCGCGCAGCAGTGACGGCGGCCTATCGGCGCGACGAAGCGAGCGCCGTTCAATGGTTGTTGAATGAGATTGAAAACAACGATGCC
>DASVTJ010000188.1:0-2160 GCA_036387635.1 Duganella sp. | reverse complement strand
GCTCGACCTGCAAGATCCGGCCAACCGCCGCATGATCAACGCCGACGACAAGCTGAAAGCTGTATTCGGCGGCAAAGCCCAAGTGTCCATGTTCGAAATGACCAAGCTCATTTCCGACCACCTGAAATAAGCGCAGCGGCCCTCCTCCTGGCCGCGCCGGAATGCCTCCCTCGCCCAAGCGACGGAGGTATTTTTTTGTCCAAACATTCGGGGTCAAGTCTGACATTCGGACATGAGCTCGTGTCCGAATGTCAGACTTGACCCCGGTTTTACCGTGTTATTTCCAGTTGTTCCACGCGCTGAGCACGGCGTTGGGGTATTCGGGGCGGCCGCGGCTGCCGTTGTAGCGGCCCAGCGCCAGATACAGATTGCCGCCTTCCATGTCGATGTACATGCGCAGGATCGCGCAGCCGTAGCGCAGATTGGTTTGCATGTTGAACAGCGCGCTGCGGTTGCGGTCGCCGATCACGTTGGTCCAGAACGGCATGACCTGCATGTAGCCGCGCGCGCCCACCAGCGACACCGCGTACTTACGGTACGCCGATTCGACCTGGATCAGGCCCAGCACCATGCCCGGCTCGAGGCCGGCGCGGCGCGCCTCGTACCAGACGGTGGCAAGAAACTCGTGGCGGGTTTGATCGTCGGGCAGCTTGCGCTTCAGGCGCGCCGACATCTGCGCCAGCCAGCCTTCATAGCGCAGCCGGTCGGCGTCGCTGCGGAACGCGATGCGCGGCGGCGTCGCGTCCTTGATGGTGTTGGCCAGCGCCACGCGCACCGCGTCGGCCAGCGCCTCCTCCTTCTGGTTGCCGGCCCGCGCGGCCGGCGCCGTCATCATCGACAGCGCCAGCAGCCAGCCGGCCAGGTGGAGCGATGTACCGCGCGCGTTCACTGCGACATTTTGCCCTGGATGAAGCTGATCACGTCGGCCACCGGCACGGCGGTCGCTTCGGTGTCGCGGCGGCCCTGGTATTCCAGGTTGCCTTCCTTGAGGCCGCGGTCGCCGATCACCACGCGGTGCGGCACGCCGATCAACTCCCAGTCGGCGAACATACCGCCCGGACGCAGGCCGCGGTCGTCGAGGATGACATCGATGCCGGCCGCTTGCGCGTCGGCGTACAGCTTCTCGGCCGTTTCCTTGACCGCCTCGCTGCGGTCCATGCCCATCGGGCACAGCACCAGTTCGAACGGCGCCAGCGACGCCGGCCAGACGATGCCCTTGTCGTCGAAGTTCTGCTCGATCGCCGCGCCCAGGATGCGGGTGATGCCGATGCCGTAACAACCCATCTGCAGCGGCGCCGGTTTGCCGTTCTCGTCGAGGAAGGTGGCCTTCATCGCCTCCGAGTACGCGGTGCCGAGCTGGAACACGTGGCCCACTTCGATGCCGCGCTCGATCGCCAGCACGCCCTGGCCGTCCGGCGAGGCGTCGCCTTCGACGACGTTGCGCAGGTCGGCCACGATGGCCGGTTCGGCGACGTCGCGGCCCCAGTTGGCGCCGGTGTAGTGGAAGCCGGCGTCGTTGGCGCCGCAGACGAAATCGGCCATGTTGGCGACGGTGCGATCGGCAACCACGGTGACCGGCGCTTTCGTGCCGACCGGACCCAGGTAGCCCGGCACGCAGCCGTACACTTCGTCGATTTCCGCCTCGGTCGAGAAACGGTGTCCGGCCAGGCCGGCCACCTTGCCCATCTTGACTTCGTTCAGTTCATGGTCGCCGCGCAGCAGCAGCATGAAATACTGTTTCGCGACCTTGCCGTCTTTTTCGTTCTCGACGGTCAGTGCCAAGGTCTTGACGGTGTGCGCCAGCGGCAGCCCGAGCTGCGTTGCCACCAGCTCGCACTTGGTGGCGTCCGGCGTGGCGACCTTGGTCAGCGCCTCGGCGGCGGCAGGACGGGTGGCGTTCAACGGCAGCGCCTCGGCCGCCTCCATGTTGGCCGCGTAGTCCGACGTCGGGCAGTAGACCACGGCGTCCTCGCCGGTGCTGGCGATGACGTGGAATTCGTGCGAACCGCTGCCGCCGATGGCGCCGTTGTCGGCCGCCACCGCGCGGAATTTCAGGCCGAAGCGGTTGAAAATGCGCACATAGGCGTCATACATGATTTTGTAGGAAGCCTGCATGCCGGCCAGGTCGCGGTCGAACGAGTAGGCGTCCTTCATCGTGAA
>DASVTJ010000187.1:0-1824 GCA_036387635.1 Duganella sp. | reverse complement strand
CCGCACGCAGCGAGCGCACGGTGACGCTGCCGCGCAGCGGCAACGGCTACACCCACGAGGCGCAGGAAGTGGGCCGCTGCATCCGCGCAGGGTTGATCGAAAGCCCGGTCATGCCGCATGCGGAAACGCTCAACATCATGGGCACGCTGGACGACATCCGCGCGCAAATCGGCTTGCGCTACAGCGCCGACGCCTGATAGTTCAAGCGCGGGCGGCGGGAACTGGTTAGAATCGACAGATGCCGTTTCGATAACCAGGGATACATCATGTTCGTCGCCACCCGCTCACCTTCGCTGAAAACCGTGTTGCTAGCCACTGGCGTCGTCCTGACGCTGGCGATGGGCGTGCGACATGGCTTCGGCTTCTGGATGCAGCCGATCTCGCAGGCCAACGGCTGGACGCGCGAAACCTACTCGCTGGCGCTGGCGGTACAAAATCTGATGTGGGGCGTGTTCGGTCCCTTCGCCGGCATGGCGGCGGACCGCTTCGGCACCATGCGCGTGGTGCTGGTCGGCGCGCTCAGTTACATGGCCGGGCTGGTGTGGATGTCGCTGGTGACCGATCCGACGCTGTTCATCATCGGTTCCGGGGTGTTCATCGGGCTGGCGCTGTCCTGCACGGCGTTCGGCGCGGTCAGCGGCATCATCGGCCGCGTGGCGCCGGCGGAAAAGCGCTCGTGGGCGTTCGGTATCTCCGGCGCCGCCAGCTCGTTCGGCCAGTTCATGATGATGCCGGTCGAGCAGCAGCTGATCTCGGCGGTCGGCTGGCAGAACGCCTTTTATCTGCTGGCCGGACTGGTTGTGCTGCTGATGGTGCCGATGGCGTTCTTCCTGCGCGAGCCGGCGGTCGAACATGGCGACGGGCCGCAGCAAAGCATCCGTGAGGCGATGGGCGAGGCGATCGGTAACCGCTCGTTCCTGTTCCTGGTGGCGGGCTACTTCGTCTGCGGCTTCCAGGTGGTGTTCATCGGCGTGCACTTGCCGGCCTATTTGAAGGACAAGGGCGTCGGCGATCCGGGCGTGGCGGTGATGGCGCTGGCGCTGATTGGCCTGTTCAACATCATCGGTTCCTACTACGCGGGCAAGCTGGGTGGACGCCTGCCCAAGCGCTACCTGCTGTCATCGATTTACTTCACGCGCTCGGTGGTCATCTCGCTGTTCCTGCTGGCGCCATTGACGTCGTACTCGGTGTATGTGTTCGCCGCCGCGATGGGGTTGATCTGGCTGTCGACGGTGCCGCTCACGAACGGCATCATCGCCGGGATTTTCGGCGTCAAGCATATGTCGATGCTGGCCGGCGTGGTGTTCTTCTCGCACCAGGTGGGCAGTTTCCTGGGTGTCTGGATGGGCGGGTATCTGTTTGCGAAGCAGGGCAGCTACGACATCGTCTGGGGCATCTCGATCGCACTGGGCGTGATGGCGGGGCTGGTCAATCTGCCGATCAACGAGCGGCCGATCGCGCGCGGCGCGCTGAAGGCGGCGTAGCGATGAAAACCTGGGCGCGGGTTGCGGCAAGGGTGGCCGTTGTCGCGGTGCTGGTGCTGGTGTTCATGGCGTACCTGCAGCCCGGCTTCGTGGTCGATCTGGCCAACCGCTTCTACATGTGCTTCTGACCGCGCGGCGAAATTACACTTTGAGGAATTCTTCGCGGCCGCCGAGCCAGCGCGCCAGGTGCGCTTCGACTGTGGCGGCTTTTTCGGCGCTGTCGGCGTGCAGCAGGTCGTGGGCGACGTCGCGCGCCTGGTCCACCAGCCAGCCGTCCGTCTCCAGATCCGCGAAGCGCAGCATCGCTTGCCCCGATTGCCGCGCGCCGAGGAATTCGCCC
>DASVTJ010000186.1:0-7565 GCA_036387635.1 Duganella sp. | reverse complement strand
CTCAGTTCCTCGGTGGCGATATCGAACAGCATGTCCTTGCGCCCTGGATCGTCCTCGGCCAACGCTTGCGTGAAGTAGCGGCACGCGGCGGCGAGCTCGCCTTGCGGGCCGCCGAATTGCTCGAGCATCAGATTGGCGAGGCCGGGGTTGGTTTCTTGCACGCGGACGGTGTACTGCAGACGCTTGTTGTGAGCGAACATAGTTTCTCCTGTGATTAGACTGCTGGATGATCAGCATGAGCGAGCTCAAGCATGTCGAGGCAATCGTAAGCCTTTCATCCAGCGACCAATATAGGCGCGCCACCTTTGCCGTTGTAAGACAAGGACCGCATCGATTAAGAATAGTCCTACGCGCGCCAGGCTGTTCACGGATGCACGGCCGCGTCCTACTTTTCCGCTCGGGAAACTCCTACAGCGACGGCCGCCGGTGCGATGCATGATGGCTTTCCCGCCACCCACCCCACGAGTCATCATGTCCGTCAACCTGCCCAATCCAGCCGAACAATCCAACCGCTCTAACGGCTCCGACCGCTCCGACCAGCCGGCGGGACGAAACCGCCCGATCGTCGTCGCGCATGGCGGCGCCGGCGCCGATGTGCGCGACCGCGACGGCTGCGTCGCCGCCGCCGATGCCGGACTAAAGATACTGGACGACGGGGGCGATGCGCTCCAGGCGGCGGTGGCCGCCGTGTGCGTGCTGGAGGACGACCCGCGCTTCAACGCCGGCACCGGCTCGGTGCTGGGCATGGATGGCGTGACCGTCGAGATGGACGCGGCCGTCATGGATAGCCTGGGCCGGCTTGGTGCCGTGGCCGGACTGCGGCGCGTGCGCCATCCGGTGCAGGTGGCGGCGGCGGTGGCCGGCACGCCGCACTGGCTGCTGTGCGGCGAAGGCGCGCTGCGCTTCGCCCGCCACATCGGCGCCGGCGACCACGATCCGGTCACGCCGCAGGCGCTGCGCAAGCATCAGGAGATGCTGGAGCAGCTGGGCCGTGGCGAGCGCCTGATCCCCGGCGAGGACAACGCCGACTTCGACAAGTACTGGAATTACCCGACGCCGCTGGCGATCCGACCCGGCGAACCCTGCGACACCGTCGGCGCGGTCGTGCGCGACGCCGCCGGCAACTTCGCCGTGGCCGGATCGACCGGCGGCTGCGCGCCGGCGCTGCTCGGGCGCGTGGGCGACACACCCATCATCGGCGCCGGCTTTTATGCCGGGCCGGCCGCCGCCGTGGCGGTCACCGGCGTCGGCGAACACATCGTACGCCACCTGCTGGCGCACGCGGTGCATGGCTGGATCGCGGACGGCATGGAGCTGGCGGCGGCCTTGCGCCGCGCGCTGGCGCTGTTCGATCCGGCCATTGACATCGGGCTGATCGCCGTCAGCGCCTCCGACAGCGGCGCCTGCAGCAATCGCGACATGCCGTCGGCGACGGCCTCCCGCTAACCGACGCGATAGAACGCATGGCGGGGCCGGCGGGACACGCCGTGCCGCGCCCGGTCAGGGGCACGGCGCCTGCCCCGGCGGCGCGCCCAGCGTCTCGGCGGTGGCGATGGCGGTGGCCCTGGGCAGCGTGAGTGGCATGCCAACGAAGGAAAACAAGGCCTGGTAGCGGACGTTGCGACATTCGCCGGCCTGCGCCGGGTCGCAGATGCGCACCCGCACCAGCCTGACGCAGCTCGCATCGTAGGGATCGCGCATGCAGGTGACGCGGTTGTTGGCCGGGCATGCCGGCAACGCGGCCGTGGTGATCGGCGCCATCGCGGTGCCACCGGCGGCACCCAGCGATAAATAGTCGATGCGCACGTGCGCGTCCGTCACCGGCGTGCCCATTGCCAGCATGCCCGGCGAGTTGCGGAAGACCGCGCTCTGGCGCACCGCGTTCATGGCGGCGGCGTTGCTGAAGTCGGCGTTGGCGGCCAGCGCCGCCGCCCGCTGCGTCACCATCTGCAGCGTATTGAACATGTACATGACGCGCGCCAGCTCGAGCACGCCGCAGACGATCACCAGGAACACGATGACCACCATGGCGAACTCGGCGGTGACGGCGCCGGCGCTGGCGCGGAGATTTATTTGGCGCGAAGGCATGACGTCATTTTCCCATGTAGGGGTAGCTCACATCGGCGGTCAGCGACAGCGTCAGCGACGTGTAACCGGAGAAGAAAATGTCCTCCATTAACACCTGGATGTTCACCCTGACAACCGCTGGCCTGTTAAACCCCAGACACAGGCCGCCGTCGCACGTCACCACCAGCCCGTACCGAAAGGCGCCCGGTGCCAGTTCGGTCAGTTGCGCGTCCGCGATGGCCTCGGCCACCTTGGCCAGGTCGGGCGCCCGCAGCGGGTTGGCCATCTCGCTGGCGGGAATTTTCGACAGATAACGCGCGGCGTCCTGGGCGGCGTGCTGGATCACGGTGTAGTGCCAGAACACGCGGCCCAGGTACAAGGGAAACACCAGCATCAAGATCAGCACCGGCATCATGACGGCCAGCTCCACGGCGGCGATGCCACGCTGGCGCGGGGCGCCACGACGGTCGGCGCGCCTCATGGGTAAAGCTCCACGGCGCCGCCCAGCGATTGCTCGGCCACCAGCCCGCCGAACTCGACGTGGATGGTGGTGGCGGTGGCCGGCACGGTCATCAAGAACTTGCCGATGCCCAGCACCGTGGCGGTCGTCAACGCGCCCGCGCCGACAGGGCACGACAGCAACGCCACGTTCAACACGCGCCGGTTGGCGGCGCCTTTGTGCGCGCCGGGCGGCGCCAGGAAATTGGTCCCGCTGGACGCCTTGTACGGCGTCAACGTGCCGCCGGGGTAGGCGGCCGTGATGGCCGGCCCGGACGGCCCGTACAGCGTGCCCCAGCTGTTGTGCGCGAACGGCGTGTAGCCGGCGGCCGGCTCCTCGCTCCCGGCCACGTAGGACGACCACGGCACGCTGCGCGCGTAGGCCCACAGCGGACCATACATCGGCGCGGTGGTGCCGGCCGGCGGCGGCAACGGGTCGGCGACCGTCCGCAGCTTGCCGCCGGCCGTCGTCGACCGCGCCACCTGCCCCGCCGGTGTCGTTCCCATCCACGGGATGGCGCTGCCGAACGTATACTGCTTGATGTTGGTGTCGGGCGGCGCGGTGGCGTAGGCGCACAGCGCGCCGTTGTACAGGTCGAAGCGCGAATTGAGCTGGTTGAACAGCGACCCCAGCGGGAACGCGCGGCCGACGGTGATCGTGCCGCCCATCACGCGCGGCATCGCCAGCTGGCCGGTGCAGACATACGGGCCGACGAAGCCGGGCGCGATGTTCGCCAGCGCGCCCGGCGTGCCAGGGGGCGAGAACGGGTCGATGACGAAATTCTCAGCGGCGACACCATTCGGATTAAGCTGCATCAGGTCGTAGCCGACGCCGCGCCGGAAACCATACTGCACCAGCTCGACGTTGGCCGGCGGCCCCGGATTGGCGCGCGATGCGGCCGCCGTGTTCGACAGCGCGCACACGGCCAGCGGGGCGACCTCGATCGTCGAGCGCCCCGCCACCGCGACCGCCGAAATGACCGTCGAGACGAGCGATGGCGACAACGCCCGCATAAAAAACAGCACCACCGTCCCCATCGGCGCGCCGAACCCGGAGGTGTCCACGCGCACGTAGACCAGCCCGTCGGGCGCGCCCCTGGCCGTCGCCGCATTGAGCCAGCCGCCGTTGGGCGACGCGCTGAACGACAGGGCCGCCTCGTTCCAGTCGATCGGCAACTGGTTGTACTGATACCTGAGCCCGTTCATCGCGACGAAGGCCTGCGCCGTCGCGGCGTTGACGCCGGCCGAGGTGCCGTTGAGCTGGCGCGCAGCCGTCAGCGCCGCCACGTTGGCGATGCTTTGCAGCTCGGCTTTGCGGTTGTACACCCGGGACAGGTCGAGCGCCAGGCCGATGAAGCCGACCAGGCCGGCCAGCATCACCGCGACCATGATGGCGATGGCGCCGCGCCGCCGCTGGAACCGGGCCAGCGGCCGCGCGCCACGCCGACGGCCGGCGCGTGCACGCATTGAAATGGTAGCGGCCTGGTTCATATCTTCGCCTCCGCGCATTGACGGCTTGAAACAGGACCGTCGAGCGACACATGGTAGAGAGGCGATTGTAGCTAGTTGATGGTGAGCAAGAATTGACACGCAACAAGAAATAGCGCCGCGCGCCGCCCGGTCAGGGCGAGCGGGCGCCGGTCAGGGCGAGCGGGCGCCGCTCATCCGCAGTCGGCGCAGCGCGATGACCACCGCCGTGGCGCTCAGCAGGAAGCCGCCGATGCTGAACGCGATCAGCACCGCCTCGCGCGGCCAGGCGGGCGACAGCAACACAGGCAAATCCCAGCTGTGCAGGAAATTGAACAACCAGCGTCCAAGCCGCTGGGTTTGGTCGACACTGAGCGCGATCTGCCCGGTGCGCGGGTCCAGATAGACCCACGTGTGTTCCGTATCCGAAAATACGGCGCGCAATACGGGCAAGCGGCGCTCGGTGCCGCCGTACATGGAGGCGTCTTCCCGCGCGTAATACTGGGCATCATGGCTGGCCAGCATCTCGAACGACACCACCCGGTCTGGCAGCAGCCGGCCGGCCGCCTGTTCCAGCGCCGCGCGCGGCCAGAACGGCATGACGCGCAGGCCGTTCTCGCCGCCGTCGGCGATGACGATCCGGGTGTCGTTCAGTCCATCGCGGGCGAGGATGAATGGCATGCCATTCAGTACTTTCCACTCCAGCTCACGCGGCGCGAAGGACGCGGTCCGCAAGCGCGCGAGCACTTGCGCGACCGTCTGCGGCAAACGCAGGCTGGCCGGCGATCCGCCCTGCATCGCCTGGGCATCCGGGCGCGCGCCCCTGGCGCTGAAGATGTTGAGCGGATTCATCGACATCAGTCCGCTGAATATCCAGGTGCATAGCACCACGCCGAAGACCAGGCCCAGCAGGTGGTGCCAACGCATGTACGATTCGCGGTATGGCGTGCGCTGGCCGTTTTTGTAGCGGCCGGCAAAGCGCCAGCGCCACACGCCGTTGACCAACCCCGTCACGGCCGACAGCAGGCCGACGGCGGAAAGGCCGATCAGCGTCCAGGTCCATACCGGATCGGTGTTCTGTTGCCGCACCATGTACAGCCAGTGCAACCAGGCGCCGGCGAAGTTCCAGTAACGCTCGGCGCGCGGCGCGTCGAGCACCACCTGCCCGGTCGCCGACGACACGTAGACCCGCGTCGACGCCTCGTCGTCGAGATCGACCACATGCAGCGGCCGATCGGGATTCAACGCGCGCGAGTGGGTCCAACGGTCTTCGGTGATCAAGCCCGCGTAGTGCGTGCGGGCGCCCGGCTTGAACATCGCGGCGGCGGACAGCGCGGAGTTCAAACCCGGCGTGACGGCGCGGCCTGCATTCGCGCCGCTGATGGCGTCCACCGGCGTGAAGCTGCCGTCGCCTTCGAGCAGCACATAATGCGGCCGGCCGGCGATCGTGGTCAAGGTCAGCGACTGGACCTCGGAAGGCGCGACGCTACGCGCCAGCGCCCGCGCCGGCGCGATGCAACAGCCCGCACTTGGCGACAGCGGCAACGGCGGCAGCGCGGCCAGGCGCTCCTGCGGCGTCAGCTTCGGGTAGCCGAAGAATAACATCACCACGCCGCTGACGAACCACAGCGCCATCAGCACGCACATGGCGATGCCGGTCCAGCGATGGATGAGGTAAATATAGCGTCGCATGGATATCCCGCGTCAGAAACGGTGGTTGAGGAGGATGTCGGCGCGCCGGTCCTGGCCGTAGAACCACTGCGTCGGCGTGTAATAGGCGGTCGTGAAATAGCGCGTGTCGAAGACGTTGGCCACCCGCAGCGCCAGGTTGGTGTCGGCCGAAAGCTTCCAGCGCAGCGAAGCATCGGTGACCGCGTACGACGGCAGCTTGAGCGTGTTGGCGTTGTCGGCGTTGCGTTCGCCGACATAACGCATTCCGGCGCTGGCGGTCCATGCCGGCGCAAACTCCCGGTGAAGCCAGACATTGGCCAAACGCTTGGGCACATCCGGCGGCGCGTTGCCGGCGCGCGACACCAGCGTCGCGCCCGATGCCTCGCTAAATTCCTTGAAACGCGCCCGCAACAGCGAGGCGTTCGCTTCCAAGCTCCAACCCGGCGCCAGCAACGCCGCCACCGTCGCCTCGATGCCGCGCGAGCCGCGCTCGCCGACCTGCAAGCTGCGGCTTGGATCGGTGGGGTCGCGCGTGAGCAGGTTTTTCTTGACGATGTCGTACAGCGCCAGCGTCCATTCGCCGCCGGCGGCGAACGCCTGCTTCACGCCGACCTCGAGTTGCCGGCCGGTGGCGTTCTTGAAGCGGCTGTTGGCCGCCGACAGAAAGAACTGGGAGCCGATCGGATCGGCGGCCTTGGCGAATTGCCCGTACAGCGCCAGCGACAGCGTGACCTGGAACACCGTGCCAAGGCGCCAGCCGATGTTGGTCGAAGTCTGGTCGTAGGCCACGCTGCCGGCCACCAGATCGGTGCGGCGCAGCGTCGCGTGATCGTAGCGCGCGCCCGCCAGCAACGTCCAGCGATCGCTTACCGCAAGCCGGTCCTCGGCGAACAGCGCGTACTGCGTCGCCTCGCTGCCGTAGCGGGGAATGGTCGGCACCGGACTGGCGAACGATCCCGGCACCGGCCGGTAAGGATCGACCGACGGGGCGTCGCCGGAATACGTGTTGTTGATGTGCTTGAAGTCGCTGGTGTTGAGGTCGAAGCCGGCGGCAAACCGGTTGGCCAGGCCGAACAGCCTGCCTTCGACGGCGGCGTCGGTGGTGTTGCCGGTCTGCGATTGCTGGTGATAAATCTCGGTGGCGTCGGAGCGGTCGATCAGGCGCGTCGCCGGGTTGTACGTGTAGGCCTCGACATCGCGCCAATGGCGGTCGCTGTCGATGAGGTAGAAGCGGCTGCGCACGCGAAGGTTGTCGTTCGGTGTCCAGTTCACCAGCAGGTCGGCCCAGCGGTCGTCGAACAGCATCACACTGTCGGCGACGTTGTAGTTTTTTCCCACCAGGGCCGGATCGGGCTTGCCGTCGACCAGCGGCGTGCCGAAGTAGTTCATCGGCTTCTGCCTGCCTTTGGCCGCGCTCAACTGCACGTTCAATTGTGCAGACACGTCAAGACGCAGCGCCGCCGACAGGCCGCGGCTGCTGTAGCGGCCGCGCTCCACCCAGCCGTCGCTGCGGTCGGTGCTGGCGTCGACGCGATACGACCACTTGTCGTCGATGGCGCCGCCGCTGCCGATGGCGAAGCGGCGGCTGTTTTCGGTGCCAACAGCGGCCTGCAACTCCGTGTGGATCGCCCCGCGCGTCGGCTTTTTCGGCACCACGTTGATGACGGCGCCGATCGCGCCGTCGCCGTGGATGACCGACGCCGGCCCGCGCAGCACTTCGATGCGGTCGACGGCCCAGGTGTCGAACGGGAATGTGAGGCCGGCGCCGCCGTATTGGCGCATGCCGTCGTAGAGCCGCATCACCGACAGCGTGTCGGTGAACCCGCGCGCGGCGACGGCGGAGCCGCCGTTGCCCGGATGCG
>DASVTJ010000185.1:0-6500 GCA_036387635.1 Duganella sp. | reverse complement strand
ACGTCAAGCGGCGCCCTGACTGCGCTTCCTGAACTGCGCCGCCTTGTAGCGGTTGCCGCACAGCGCCATGCTGCACCAGCGGCGTTTGTGCGATTTGGTCCGGTCGTAAAACCAGAGAATACACTCGGGATGCTCGCACTGCTTCACCAAATCGAACTGTCCCTCGACCAGCAGTTGCGCCACGGCTTCCGCCAGCGCGCCCAACAGCTGAGCGGCGTGGTCGCCGCCGCTGCGCCGCGTCAACACCAGATTGCCGCCGCTGTCGTGATCGAGATGGGGCGTACTGACAGCGCCATGCAGATACAGGTTGAGACCGGCGGCATCGACCTTTCGCCCCGTTTCACCTGCCTTGCGCTGCTCGATGAGCTTGCGGGCAACGGCGCGCAACGCGACCGCTGAAGCGAGAAACGTCGCGTCGTCGATCCCTTGCCCATCTTTTCCGGGCCGAATACCCGCGCGGTCGAACCATTTCAACACATCATCAGACGACCGCCAGTAGTCGACCATGCGGCCATCGACACATGCCTCCGTGTTCAGCAAGTCCATCGCGGGGTGGTCGCCGATCAAAGCTGGCTCGGGGGGCGGCGTTTGCTCGAATGTGTTTTGCGACATCATTTAGTAACCCTTAAAATTCATCTTGACAGGTTACTCGAATCGACAGCACAATCCGGGCCATAACCTGTTAAACGAAATTATACAGGTTATTAAACCAACCACCAGGCTTCACCGAAATGACCGGAGAAATACATGAACACCAGGAACACCAGGAACACCAATAACACGAAGAATACGTTCATCGCCACCGCCACCCTCGCCGTCTCGCTGGCAGCGCAAGCCAACGCGGCACCAGCCGCGCAATCCACGGCACAGGTACGCCACCACAATATGACCATTCAGGGCGTGGACCTGTTTTACCGCGAAGCCGGCTCGCCGCGAGCGCCAACGGTGTTGCTGCTGCACGGCTTCGGCGCGTCGTCGTATATGTTCCGCGACTTGATCCCGAAACTGGCCGCCAAATACCATGTGATCGCGCCGGACCTGCCGGGCTTCGGACAAACGACTGTGACTCCCGGTACCCAGTTCAACTACACCTTCGACAACCTGGCGGCGGTCATCGACGCCTTTACCGTGGCCAAGGGCCTCGAGCGTTATGCGATGTATGTGTTCGACTATGGCGCGCCGGTGGGTTGGCGCCTGGCGGTGAAAAATCCGCACAAGGTCAGCGCCATCGTGTCGCAAAACGGCAATGCTTATGAGGAAGGGTTGAGCGAGGGATGGGCCGACATGCGCAAGGCGTGGGCGCAGCCGACGGCCGCCAACCGGGAGAATTTGCGCAGGTTTAACACGCTCGAAATGACCAAATGGCAGTACACCGAGGGCGTGGCCGATACCTCGGTGATCGCGCCGGAAACCTACCAGCTGGCGTATGCCGCCATCGAGCGCATCGGCGCCGAGGCGCAAATGGACTTGCTGCTCGACTACGGCCAGAACATCAAGCAGTACGCGCGGTTGCACGAATACTTCCGCCGCCACCAGCCGCCGACGCTGGCGATCTGGGGCAAGAACGATCCGTTCTTCACGCCTGAGGGGGCACAGGCGTTCAAGCGCGACATTCCGAAAGCGGAGGTGCGCTTCCTCGACACCGGCCACTTCGCCATCGAAACGCACGGCAAGGAAATCGCCGATGGGATGTTGGAGTTTCTAAACCGCAACGTCAAAAATTGACTTGCGCGATACCGCCCCGGCCTACTTGACTGACGCGCCGGCGCCGAACATCGACGCCATCGCCGTCACATCGCGCCCGACGCCGCGATAGCCGACGAAGCGGCTGGCCTCGTCGAACATCGGCTCGCCGCTGACCTGCAGGTATTGCACCTTGCCGTTGGCGGCCGTGCGCCGGTAGACAAAATCGAGGAACGGCTTGCGCTCGGCGATGTTCGCTTCCAACGTCGCGCGCTCGTCCACGTCCCAGCCGCCGCCGGCGCTGGCGCCGATGCCGACCATGTCCATGACCGGACCCGACCAATGGCTGAGCTTACCGTCGGCGTCCTGTTCCCAGTACCAATCGGTCGACAGCTCGGCGAAGCGCTGGAAGCGTGCCTCACTGGCCCGCAGTTCGGCGGTACGCTCCATTACCTGGTGCTCGAGCTGCTGGTTGTAGCGGTTGAGCTGTCGATGCAGCAAGCGCACTTCCAGCATGTTGTGGATGCGCGTTTCGACCTCGACCAGCTCGAACGGCTTGGCGACAAAATCCTTGGCGCCGGCCTGCAACGCGCGCAGCTTGTGTCCCGGCTGCGCGGTCACCACCAGCACCGGCACGTAGCCGTCCGGCTCGATCGCCTTGAGCGCTTCGAGCACCTCGAAACCATCCATGCCCGGCATTTGCAAATCAAGCAGGATCAGGTCGTAGTGGTTGGCCAGGTGCAACCCGCTCACGGCAAACGGGTCCATGGTGGTGGTCACGTGCGTGTAGCCGGCGTTGCGGAGCATTTGCTCGAGCAGCATCACATTGGCCTCCTGATCGTCGACGATCAGGATACTGGCGTTCATCAGCTGGGCGGAATCAATCATGGTGCACTTCCTTATGGGCGGCGGCAAACGCCAGCGCCAGGTCCAATGCGTCCATGAACTGGGCCACGTTGATGGGTTTGGTGAGATAGCGGAAGAAACCTGCCTCCTCGCCTTTTTCGATGTCGCGCGGCATGGCGTTGGCCGACAGCGCCATCACCGGGATGTGCGCGGTGGTTGGGTCTTCCTGCAAGATCTTCAGGCAGCCGAAGCCGCTCACGCCGGGCAGATTGATGTCCATCAGAATCACATCGGGCTGGTAGGTGCGCGCCAGCTGGATGCCGGCGTAGCCGTCGATCGCGGTCAGCAGCTTGAGGTCGGGACGGCGCGTAATTAGCTGCTCGACCAGATTCAAGTTGGCCGGATTGTCTTCCACGTACAGCAGGGTGCGCGGCTCGGCCACAATCTGCGGGTCGCTATAGCTGCTGATGTCGAACGCGGCCATCTCCAACACCGGCTCGGCGCTGGCGGCCAGCTCGACCCAGAACGTGGTGCCTGCGCCGATGGCGCTGTCGACGCCGATGGCGCCGTGCATCAGCTCGACCAGCTGCTTGGTGACGACCAGGCCGATGCCGGTGCCCTCCTCGCCGCCCTCTTCCTGGCCGAGGCGGTTGAATGGCTCGAACAGGTGCGCGACCTGTTCTTCGCTCAGGCCGGCGCCGGTGTCGGCCACGCTGATACGCACCATGCCGGGATTGCCTTCGCCGCAAGTGACCGTCACGCTGCCGCCGGCGCGGTTGTATTTGATCGCGTTCGACAGCAGGTTGATCATCACTTGCTTGACGCGGGTGCGGTCGGCGTGGACGAAGAACGGCCGCGCCATGGCGTTGAAGCGCAGCTGGATGCCGCGTTTTTGCGCCTGCGGCCCGACCATCGCCTGGCAATCCTTGAGCACATCGGACAGGCCCATCGACTCCTGCGACATCGTCACCTTGCCCGATTCGATCATCGCCAGGTCGAGGATTTCGTTAATCAGTTGCAGCAGATACCAGCCGCCCTTGAGGATCTGGTCGATCGAGCGCACCTGCGACGGCGTCGGCGGCGGTTTGTCGGACGCCAGCAATTGGGCGAAGCCGAGCACGGCGTTCAGCGGCGTGCGCAACTCGTGGCTCATGCTCGACAAAAATTCCGATTTGGCGCGGTTGGCCTTGTCCGCCGCCGCGCGCGCGGCCTCGAGCTCGACATTGGTTTCCAGCAGCGCCAGCTGCTGTTCGCGCAGACGCGCGTCGAGCACGGCCTGCGCGTCCTCGACCTGCTTGCGCGCCGTGTTGTCGGTGGCGATGAGCAAATAGCCGATGATCTTGTCATTGCCGTCGCGCAGCGGGCTGAGCGATACGATGGCCGGGAAACGGCTGCCGTCCTTGCGCACATGGGTCAGCTCGTACACGTCCTCGATGCCGCGCGACGCCTTGAACGCCAGCGCCTCGAAGCCGGGGCGGATCGGCGTGCCCAGCTCCAGGCTCAGCGCCTCGGCCCGCTCGATCAACTCGTCGGCGTCGGAAATGCCGGCTGGCGTGATCAAATTGACCACCTCGGCCGCGCTGTAGCCCAGCATGCGCTCGGCGCCGACGTTGAACAGCTGAATCACGCCCTGGACGTCGGTGGCGATGCACGAAAAATTGGCGCTCTTAAAAATAGCCTGCTGCAAGGCGTCGGCCTTGAGCAACGGCGCGTCGGTGTGGTGGTTGCTCATAGCGATCCTTGGCGTTGCCGCACGTCTGACATCAGCCGCGCGAATTCCTTTTTGACGACGTCGTAGCACTCGCATACTTCGCCTTCGAGGCCGACCCGGTCGAGTACCGTGATATGGCCCCTGCGATAACTGATGTAGCCGTTTTCCTGCAGCTTGCCGGCCGCCACGGTGACGCCCTCGCGGCGCACGCCGAGCATGTTGGCGATCAATTCCTGCGTCATCGTCAATTCGTTGCCGGGCAGACGGTCGAGCGTCAGCAACAGCCAGCGGCACAGCTGCTGTTCGACCGTGTGGTGGCGGTTGCACACCGCCGTCTGCGACATTTGCGTCAGCAGCGCCTGCGTGTAGCGCAGCAGCAGCCGCATCACGGGACCGGCGCGGTCGAATTCGTCCAGCAGCACTTGTGACTTCAAACGATAACCGTGGCCGGCCGTCTGCACCACGGCCCGGCTCGGCGTTGTATTTCCACCCATAAATAGCGAAATGCCGAGGATGCCTTCGTTGCCGACCCCGGCGATCTCGGACGAGCCGCCGTTCTCCAATACGTAATGCAGGGACACGATGGCCGATGTCGGGAAATAAACGTACTGCAATTGGCCGCCGGATTCGTACAGCACATCGCCCAGCCGCATCATGATCGGTTCCAGGAACGGCGACAGACGACCGAACTCCGACTCCGACATGGCGGCGAGCAATTGATTTTGGTTGGGATCGTTAAGACGCATGGAGCAACAGTTTTTTCCAGTCGTCAACTAGGCGGGCTACGGGGACGGTGAACGATTACCGTGCCGCAGGATAACACATTGTGCCTTGGCCGACCATCGGGCGGCCGGTCCCGGCAAGCGCCGTCCCGGGGCCGCCGCGCCCGGGCGAAGACGGAAAACCGGCGATGCGGCCTCGTCCGATAAAGCGGTTTTCGCCACCCGCCCCCGTATTGCCCTAAAATATGCACTTGGGTGAGAAAAGCGACCTCGCCGACGCAGCATCCGCCGGGCCACCGCAGACCATAAAGGCATCGATGGCTCTGGACGGAAACATTAACTCCAAACACAACGATTACAAGGGAATGACAATGTCAACACAAAAGTCAAAAATCATCTACACGCTGACTGACGAGGCGCCGCTGCTGGCGACGTATTCCCTGCTACCCATCATCAAGAAGTTCACCGCCCCGGCGGGCGTCGACGTCGTCGCCACCGACATCTCGGTGGCCTCGCGCGTGTTGGCCGAATTCCCGGAATTTCTGACCGACGAACAAAAAGTGCCGAACACGCTGGCCGAACTGGGCGCGCTGACGCAACTGCCCGACACCAACATCATCAAGCTGCCCAACATCAGCGCCTCGGTCTCGCAGCTGATCGACTGCCTGCGCGAACTGCAAGCGCGCGGCTACAAGCTGCCGGACTATCCGGAAAATGCCAAGACCGAAGAAGAGAAGGCGCTCAAGGCCCGCTTCGGCAAGTGCATCGGCAGCTCGGTCAATCCGGTGCTGCGCGAAGGTAACTCCGACCGCCGCGCGCCGAAAGCCGTCAAAGAGTTCGCCCGCAAGCACCCGCATTCGATGGGCGAATGGAGCCAGGCTTCGCGCACCCACGTCTCGCACATGCACAACGGCGACTTCTACCACGGTGAAAAGTCGATGACCATCGACAAGCCGCGCGACGTCAAGATGGAACTGATCACCACGTCCGGCAAGACCCTCGTGCTCAAGCCGAAAGTTTCGCTGCAGGCCGGCGAGATCATCGACTCGATGTTCATGAGCAAAAAAGCGCTGCTCGAGTTCTACGAAAAGGAAATCGACGACGCCTTCAAGACCGGCGTGATGTTCTCGCTGCACGTCAAGGCGACGATGATGAAGGTGTCGCACCCGATCGTGTTCGGCCACTGCGTGCGCATCTTCTACAAGCAAGCGTTTGAAAAGCACGCCGCGCTGTTCGACGAACTGGGCGTGAACGTCAACAACGGCATGGCCAACCTGTACGACAAGATCGAAACGCTGCCGGCGTCGAAAAAAGACGAAGTACTGAAAGACCTGCACGCGTGCCACGAGCACCGTCCGGAACTGGCCATGGTCGACTCGGCCAAGGGCATCACCAATTTCCATTCGCCGAACGACGTCATCGTCGACGCCTCGATGCCGGCGATGATCCGCATCGGCGGCAAGATGTGGGGCGCCGACGGCCGTCCGAAGGATGTCAAGGCCGTGATGCCGGAGTCGACCTTCGCCCGCATCTACCAG
>DASVTJ010000184.1:0-17095 GCA_036387635.1 Duganella sp. | reverse complement strand
TGGTCATCGCTGGGATGGACCGAGTTGCCCACACCCGCGAAGTGGTGCGAGGATTTCGCCGCCCAGTTCGAAGCGCTGATCGAGCTGCGTCCGGCGGTCGCCAGTTTCACTTTCGGCATCCCCAGCGCGGAGCAAATCCAGCGTGTGCATGGCGCCGGCATTGTTGTGATCGGCACAATTACCCACGCCGAAGAGGCAGTCGCCTGGCAGAGCAGGGGAGCGGATGCGGTGATCGCGTCCGGCACCGAGTCCGGCGGCCATCGCGGTACCTTCATCGGCGCGCAGGAAGCCGCGACCTTGGAAACATTCGAACTGCTGCCGACGATCGTGGCCGCCGTGGATATTCCGGTCATCGCCGCCGGCGGCATCATGGACGGCGCCGACATCAAGCGCGCGTTGAATATGGGCGCGCAAGCCGTGCAAATGGGCACCGCATTCCTGGTGGCGGATGAATCGGCGATCAATCCGCATTACAAACAACGTTTGCTTAGCGCCGGCGATCATCCAACGCGGCTCACCCGCACGTTTTCCGGCCGTTACGCACGTGGATTGGACAACCGTTTCATGCGCGAGCTGGCGCAGGTCGAAACCCAATTGCCGCCTTATCCGATTCAAAATGCCCTGACCGGTCCGATTCGCGCCGAAGCGGCCAAGCGCGGCGACACCGAATTAATGTCGCTGTGGTGTGGCACCGGCGTCGCCCGCGCGCGCCCGATGCCTGCGGCGAAACTTGTTGAAACATTGCTAGCGGAGATAAACGCGGCGTAGACTAAGCTTGAACATTCGCCGAGAGAGCGCAAAGCCCCGGCATACCGAGCCACCCTTGGAGGAGCAGTTTTTTGGAATCAGCAGGCGACTACGATTACATCATCATTGGAGCAGGCTCGGCTGGCTGCGTTTTGGCAAACCGTTTAAGTGCGCGCAAAGAAGTCAACGTGCTGCTAATCGAGGCCGGCGGCAGGGACGATTATGTGTGGATTCACATCCCGGTCGGCTACCTGCATTGCATCGATAATCCGCGCACCGACTGGATGTTTCGCACCGAGGCCGACGCCGGTTTGGGCGGACGCAGTTTGCTTTACCCGCGCGGCAAAGTGCTCGGCGGCAGTTCGTCGATCAACGGCATGATTTATATGCGCGGCCAGGCCGGCGATTACGACCGTTGGGCCGACCTGACCGGCGACGACAGCTGGCGCTGGGATGCCGTGCTGCCGCTGTTTAAAAAGAGCGAGGATTATTACGGCGGCGCTTCCGAGCACCATGGCGCCGGTGGCCCGTGGCGCGTGGAAAAGCAGCGCCTGTCGTGGCAAATACTGGACGCGTTCCGCGACGCCGCCGAGCAGGCCGGCATCGCGAAGGTCGACGATTTCAATCGTGGCGACAACGCCGGCTGCGGCTATTTCGACGTCAATCAAAAACGCGGCATCCGCTGGAATACGGCAAAGGCGTTTTTGAAGCCGGTGTCGGCCCGGTCGAATTTGACCGTCATGACCGGCTGCCATGTGGAACGTTTGAAGATTGAAATGAGCGACCAGGGACCGGTGTGCAAAGGCGTTATTTTCACCGGCGGCGGCACCCTGTATCAAGCGACCGCCTTGAAAGAAACCCTGCTGGCGGCTGGCGCCGTTGGTTCTCCACAGATTTTACAATGTTCGGGCATCGGCGCCGCCGCCAGGTTGCAGCAGCATGGCATCGCGCCGGTGGCCGACTTGCCCGGTGTCGGCGAAAACCTGCAAGACCATCTGCAACTGCGCATGATCTACAAGCTTGGCGGTGGCGCCCGCACGCTCAATACAATGGCGTCGAACTGGTTCGGCAAAATGAAGATCGGCCTCGAGTACGCGATGTTCCAGAGCGGGCCGATGTCGATGGCGCCGTCGCAGCTGGGGGCGTTCGCGCGCTCCGACGCCAGCCAGCCGACGCCGAACCTGCAATATCACGTGCAGCCGTTGTCGCTGGAAAAATTCGGCGACCCGTTGCACGCCTTTCCGGCGTTCACCGCCAGCGTCTGTAACCTGCGGCCGACATCGCGCGGCCACGTGCACATCGCCGGCGCCGATTCGTATGCGCCGCCCAAGATTTCGCCGATGTATTTGAGTACCGCCGAGGACCGCAAAGTGGCCGCCGCCGCGCTGACGTTGACGCGGCAAATCGTCGACTCGCCCGCGCTGAAAAAGTTCACGCCGGAAGAATATAAGCCCGGCATCCACTACCGCACCGAGGAAGAACTGGCGCGCGCGGCGGGCGATATCGGCACCACTATTTTCCATCCGGTAGGTACGTGCAAGATGGGCCGCGCCGACGATCCGAGCGCCGTCGTCGATAGCAAATTGCGTGTCATCGGGGTGGCCGGCTTGCGCGTTGTGGATGCATCGATCATGCCGTTTATCACCTCCGGCAATACCAACTCTCCGACGATCATGATCGCTGAAAAAGCTTCAGAAATGATCCGTTCATCCTTGTAGTAAAAGGCTTACTTCTTAGCGTTAGATCAAAAGTAGACAGTAGTTATACTGTATTGTTAGCTAATTTTTTCCTGTGTATGATCTAAAAAAAATTTAGTACCTTGAACCATAAAAGCAAGGAGACAGGATGTCCGGCGTTATTTTGGAAACGAAGCACTTGACCAAGCAGTTCAGAGGTTTTACTGCCGTCAACGACGTAAATTTAAAAGTACAGCGCGGTCATATCCACGCGCTGATCGGCCCCAACGGCGCCGGTAAAACCACATGCTTCAATTTGCTGACGAAGTTTCTGGTGCCTACTTCGGGCCAGATTTTGTTTAACGAAAAGGACATCACCGCCGCCAAGCCGGCGCAGATCGCCCGCATGGGCGTGATCCGTTCGTTTCAGATTTCCGCGGTCTTTCCGCACCTGACGGTGCTGCAAAATGTCCGCATCGGTTTGCAGCGGCAGCTGGGCACCAGCTTCCATTTCTGGCAGAGCGAACGCGCCTTAAGCAAGCTCAACGATCGCGCCATGCAGCTGTTGGCCGAGGTCGACCTGACCGAATTCGCCGACACCGTCACCGTCGATATGCCGTACGGGCGCAAGCGCGCCTTGGAAATCGCCACCACGTTGGCGATGGAACCGGAATTGATGCTGCTCGATGAACCGACCCAGGGCATGGGCCACGAGGACGTGCACCGTGTAACCGACCTGATCAAGAAGGTCTCGGCCGGGCGCACCATTTTGATGGTGGAACACAATATGAAAGTGGTGTCCGGCATTTGCGACAAGATCTCGGTGTTGCAGCGCGGCGCCATGCTGGCCGAGGGCACGTACGCCGAAGTGTCGCGCAATCCGCAGGTGATGGAAGCGTACATGGGCACGGAAGCCGCGGTGCTGGAAGGAGCGCACTGATGACGGCCGCCCTGGAAATATCGAATCTGCAAACCTGGTACGGCGAATCGCACATCCTGCACAACGTCAACCTGACGGTGCAGCCCGGCGAAGTGGTCACGCTGCTCGGGCGCAACGGCGCCGGCCGCACCACCACCTTGCGCGCGGTGATGGGATTGACCGGCGCCCGCAAGGGCTCGATCAAGATCAACGGCGTCGAGGCGATCGGTTTCCCGACCCACAAAATAGCCCACCTGGGCGTCGGCTACTGCCCGGAGGAGCGCGGTATTTTCGCTTCGCTGTCGACCGAGGAAAACCTGATGCTGCCGCCGCAATTGGCGACCGGCCAGAAGGGCATGACGGTCCAGGAAATCTACGCGATGTTCCCGAACCTGGAAGAGCGCAAGCACAGCCAGGGCACCCGCCTGTCGGGCGGCGAACAGCAGATGCTGGCCGTGGCGCGCATCCTGCGTACCGGCGCCCGCTTGCTGCTGCTCGACGAAATCTCCGAAGGCCTGGCGCCGGTCATCGTGCAGGGCCTGGCGCGCATGATCACCACCCTCAAATCGAAGGGCTACACCATCGTCATGGTGGAACAGAATTTCCGGTTCGCCGCGCCGCTGGCGGACCGGTTTTATGTGATGGAACACGGTCAGATCGTCGAGACCTTTGTTGCATCCGAGCTGAGCGTCAAAATGCCGGTGCTGACCGAGCTGCTTGGCGTGTAGAAAATTACTGATCGTTTTGTGACTATACAAATCTAAAGCACAAACTTTTCAAACGGAGACAAAATGAAACTCAAAGCAATCACCCTCGCAGCCACTGCCGCCTGCGCGCTTGGCTTGTCGTTCGCCGCGCAAGCCCAGGTGTCCGGCGACACCATCAAGATCGGCATGATCACCGACATGTCCGGCCTGTACACGGATATCGACGGCGCCGGCGGCGCCGAGGCCATCAAAATGGCGATCGCCGACGCCGGCGTCGTCCTCGCCGGCAAGAAGGTGGAATTCATCTCCGCCGACCACCAGAACAAAGCCGACATCGCCGCCTCCAAGGCGCGCGAATGGTTCGACCAGCAGGGCGTCGACATGCTGATCGGCGGCACCAACTCCGGCGCCAACCTGGCCATGGCCAAGGTCGCCGCCGAGAAGAAAAAAGTCTTCATCTCGATCGGTGCCGGCTCGGCCCGCCTGACCAACGAGGAGTGCACGCCGTACACCGTGCACTACGCGTACGATACCATCGCGCTGGCGCGCGGCACCGGCGGCGCCATCGTCAAGCAGGGCGGTAAGAATTGGTACTTCATGACCGCCGACTACGCCTTCGGCCAGTCGCTGGAAAAAGACACGGCGGACGTGGTCAAGGCTGCCGGCGGCAAGGTCATGGGCTCGGTCAAGCATCCTCTGTCGGCATCGGACTTCTCGTCGTTCCTGCTGCAGGCGCAGTCGTCGGGCGCGCAGATCCTGGGCCTGGCCAACGCCGGCGGCGACGCGATCAACTCGATCAAGGCCGCCAACGAGTTCGGCATCACCAAGAAGATGAAGCTGGCCGGTCTGCTGATCTTCATCAACGACGTGCACTCGCTGGGCCTGAACCTGACGCAGGGCATGTACCTGACCGACGGGTGGTACTGGGACCAGAATCCGGAAACCCGGGCCTGGTCGAAGCGTTACTTCGCCAAGATGAAGAAGTCGCCGTCGATGCTGCAAGCGGCCGACTACTCGGCCGCCGCCAACTACCTGAAGGCCGTCAAGGCGGTCGGCACCGACGATTCGGACAAGGTCATGGCCCATCTGAAGGCCAACAAGATCAACGACATGTTCGCCAAGAACGGCGTGATCCGTCCGGACGGCCGCATGGTCCACGACATGTTCCTGATGGAAGTGAAAAAGCCGTCGGAATCGAAATACCCGTGGGATTACTACAAGATCGTGGCCACCATCCCGGGAGAGCAGGCGTACGCCACCAAGGCGGAAACCAAGTGCAGCCTGTGGAAATAAGCTGAGTTGTGCACAGGGCAGGGCGCCGCCACCCCGCGTGGCGTCGCGCCTTGCCCGGTCGAGGTTGTTTTAAGTCGTTCTTGCTGTGTTCTGAGATTGTTCTTTTCTCGGTTTATCCGTTTTTTATCCTCATACCCGCCTCGCCGTTCGCTCAGTGCGCGGTAAGGCGCTTTTTATATTGTGATCTCATGGAAATTTTCGGCTATCCCTTGAGCGTATGGATGAGTCAGCTTCTGCTGGGGCTGGTCAACGGCTCCTTTTACGCGATGCTGTCGCTCGGCCTGGCCGTGATCTTTGGCCTTCTCAACGTTATTAACTTTTCCCACGGCGCCCTGTACATGATGGGCGCCTTTGTGGCCTGGATGGGGATGACCTACTTCGGCCTGAACTACTGGACCATGCTGCTGCTGGCGCCGCTGATCATCGGCGTGTTCGGCGTCATCATCGAAAAGACGATGCTGCGCCACCTCTACAAGCTGGACCATTTGTACGGCCTGCTGCTGACCTTTGGCATCACGTTGCTGGTCGAAGGTGTGTTCCGCTCGTTCTACGGCGTCTCCGGACAGCCGTTCCAGGTGCCGGACTCGCTGGCCGGCGCGACCGACCTCGGCTTCATGGTGATGCCGAACTACCGCGCCTGGGTGGTGGTCGCCTCGGTGGTGGTGTGCCTGGCCACGTGGTACGTGATCGAAAAGACCAAGCTGGGCGCCTATCTGCGCGCCGGCACCGAAAATCCCAAGCTGGTCGAAGCGTTCGGCATCAACGTGCCGTTGATGGTGACCTTGACCTACGGCTTCGGTGTCGCTTTGGCGGGCTTTGCGGGGGTGCTGGCGGCCCCGATCATCCAGGTCCAGCCCCTGATGGGTCAGAACCTTATTATCGTCGTGTTCGCAGTTGTGGTGATCGGCGGCATGGGGTCGATCATGGGCTCGATCCTCACCGGCCTTGGGCTGGGCGTGATCGAAGGCTTGACCAAGGTCGTGTACGCGCCGTTTTCGTCGACGGTGGTGTTTTTGGTGATGGTGGTCGTCCTGCTGATCCGTCCCGCTGGTTTGTTCGGTAAAGAAAAATAGGAGGGATGGATGAATAAGAAAATCGGTTATACCATCGCAATCGCCATCGCACTGGCGGCGCCGTTCGTCGGCTATCCGGTGTTCCTGGCCAAGCTGCTGTGCTTTGTGCTGTTCGCCTGCGCGTTCAACCTGCTGATCGGCTTCACCGGCCTGCTGTCGTTCGGCCACGCCGCCTTCTTCGGCGGCGCCGGCTACGTCACCGGCAACGCCCTCAAACTGTGGGGCTGGCCGTCCGAGCTGGGCATCCTGGCCGGTGTCGTCGGCGCCGCGCTGCTGGGCCTGGTGATGGGCGGGCTGGCGATCCGCCGCCAGGGCATTTATTTCTCGATGATCACGTTGGCGCTGGCGCAGATGGTGTTCTTCGGCGCACTGAGCGCCGGCGAGTTCACCGGCGGTGAAGACGGCCTGCAAGGTGTTCCACGTGGAAAGCTGCTCGGCCTTGTCGACCTGAGCAACGACACCGTGCTGTACTTCTTCGTGCTGGCCATCGCGGTGCTGGCGTTCATGCTGATCGTGCGCATCGTCCACTCGCCGTTCGGCCAGGTGCTCAAAGCGATCAAGGAAAACGAGCCGCGCGCCATCTCGCTCGGCTACGACGTCGACAAGTACAAGCTGCTGGCCTTCGTGCTGTCGGCCGCGCTGGCCGGCCTGGCCGGCGGCACCAAGGTGCTGGTGCAGGGCTTTGAAACCCTGACCGACGTCCACTGGACGATGTCGGGCCTGGTGATCTTGATGACCCTGGTGGGCGGCATGGGCACCCTGGCCGGTCCGATCATCGGCGCGGTGATCATCATTATGCTGGAAAATAAGTTGGGCGACTGGGGCATCTACCTGACCCGCGTCACCGGCATCGAATGGTTCAACACCATCGGCGAGGCGGTGACCATGGTGATCGGCCTGATCTTCATCGTCTGCGTGTTGTTATTCCGCCGCGGAATAGTCGGCGAAATCGTCGCGAAGTTCGGCAATAAAAAGCCGGCATGATCTAGCACAGACGCCGGACACTCTGTCCGGCGTTTTTTCCAAATCAAGAGTAAATTTTTGTCTGGCCTTTGGCCGGAGTGGGGGTAGTCCGTCGGTAGTGTTTAGACTTTTGAAGAAAGAAAGAGGATGACATGCGTAAAAATACACTTGTGCTGGCGCTGGCCGGCATCGCGTTGACCGGTTGCGGCTGGTTTGACGATGACGATGACGATGACGACAAGCCGGAAATCATCAACGAGCGGCCGAGTTTCCTCGGCACCATCACCGCAAAAACCTACGACGGCGTCAGCGACGACCTGCTGACCGCCGGGCTGGGCGCCACCGGCCTCGCCGCCGCGTTGCCGGCCTACGCCGACCCGCTGAATCCCACCGCCGCCGAACTGCGACGCAACGCCATCCACGCCAACTATCGCGCCATTCAGGACATCAGCTCCGCCGCCGGTTTCGGTCGGCTGTACGGCCCGAACGTGGACGTCAACGGCGTGCCCACCACCGGCGAGGGCAAGATCGCCGGCACCGAATACATGGCCTACGCCGACGACGGCACCGGCAACCAGAACGTCACGGTCATGGTGCACGTGCCGACCAGCTTCGACGTCAACAATCCCTGCATCATCACCGGCGCCTCGAGCGGCTCGCGCGGCATCTACGGCGCCATCGGCACCTCCGGCGAGTGGGGCCTGAAAAACAAATGCGCGGTGGCCTATACCGACAAGGGCAGCGGCACCGGCCTGTACACCTTCGACGACGACAGCGTCAATTTGCAGAACGGTGTACGCTCACCGCGTCCGGCGGCCGGCAAGAACGCCAACTTCGCGCCCAACATCAGCGACGCCGACCGCGCCGCGTTCGCCGGCGGCAAGCCAGGCCGTATCGCCTTCAAGCACGCGCACTCGCAACAGAATCCGGAAAGGGACTGGGGCAAGAACACGTTGCAGGCGGTCGAGTTCGCGTTCTACGTCCTGAACGAACAGTTCGGCCCGCTGGCCCGGGACAAGGTGCGCCACTTGGTGCGCCTGACGCCGACCAACACCATCACCATCGGCTCGAGCATTTCCAACGGCGCCGCCTCGGCCTTGCTGGCGGCCGAGCAGGACACCAAGGGCCTGATCGACGGCGTGGCCGGCTCCGAGCCGCAGATCCAGCCGCGCACCGCGACCGGCTACCAGATTCGCCAGAACGGCGTGCCGGTGACGGGGCAGGGCAAGTGGCTGATCGACTATTCCACCTACGCGGCGCTGTACCAGCCGTGCATCGCCGCGACGGCGGCGGCGCCAGGACGTTGCACGGCGCTGGTGGCCAAGGGCTTGCTGACCGGCGCCGACCTGGCCGCGCAGCAGGCCGATGCCTACGCGCGGCTGCGGGCGTACGGCTGGCTGGCCGATTCCGATGTGCTGCAAGCGTCGCATGCGTTGACCACGGTGCTGGTCGCCGTAACATACGCCAACGCCTACGGCCGCTTCTCGGTGACCGATCAACTGTGCGGATTCACGTTCGCGCCGACCGACGCGGCCGGCTCGCCGGTGCCGTTCACGCCGGCACAGCGCGCCGCCAGCTTCGCCACGCAGAACGGTATCATCGGCACGCCGATCTACGAGGCATCGGTGGGCGGTCCCAAGGCGTACAACTTGGGCGTGTCGCCGAGCACCAATTTGGCCGACCAGTCGCTGGACGGGTTCCTGTGTCTGCGGGCGCTGGCGACCGGTATCGATCCGGTCAACGGCAACGCGCTGACCGGCACGCTGGCCGAGCAAAGCGCGCGCGTACGCGCCGGCGCGGCGGAAGTGCTGGCGACCGGCAATCTGCGGGGCAAGCCGGCGCTGATCGTCGCAGGCCGCAGCGACACACTGATGGTGGTGAACTTTAATTCGCGCGCGTATCTGGGGTTGAACGCGGTGGCCGAGGGCGCCGCGAGCAAGCTGCGCTATGTCGAGGTGACCAACGCCAACCACTTCGATGCGTTCACCAGCGTGTTCCCGCAGAACATCGTGCCGCTGCACATTTACCTGTTCCGCGCGCTCGACTCGATGATGGCGCACTTGCGCAATCCGTCCGTGCCGCTGCCGCCGTCGCAGGTGGTGCGCACGGTGACACGGCCCGACGCCGCCACGCCGATGACGGTGGCCAATGTGCCACCGTTCGTCGCGGCCCCGGCTCCGACCAATGTCATCTCGGTGTCTGGCACGGTGGTCGATGTTCCGCAGTAGTTATTAGCGGTTACAAAGCGGCCGCGTAAATCGCCCTCGCATCGTCACGCGTGATGATGCGGGGGTTGTTCCCCAACAGACGGGTTTGCAACATGGCGTCGTCGGCCAATTGATCCAGATCCGCTTCCTTGATGCCGACCTGCTGCAAGGTCCGCTCGATCCCCGTAGTCACCGCGATTTGCTGCATCGCGGTCACCAGCGCTTCTGCCCGCGCTTCCACACTGCCGCTTGCCTGCGGCGCCACGATCTCCGCCAACTCCGCGTACAAGCTTGCCGCCTCCGGCAGGTTGAAGCGCAGCACGTGCGGCAGCACCAATGAATTCGACAAGCCATGCGGCACGTGGAACGTGCCGCCGATCGGATAGGCGAGGGCGTGCACCGCCGCCACCGGCGCGTTGGAGAAGGCTTGTCCCGCCAGCATCGCCCCCAGCAGCATCGCTTGCCGCGCCGCTAGGTTGCGGCCGTCCTGGCAAGCGGTGATCAGGTTCGCCGACAGCAAGCCGAGCGCCTTGCGCGCGAAGAGGTCCGACAGCGGGTTCTTTTTGTGGCGGCTGGTGTAGGCCTCGATCGCGTGGACCATGGCGTCGATGCCGGTGGCGGCGGTGACCAGCGGCGGCAAGCCCAAGGTCAACTCGGCGTCCAGCAATGCCATATCGGCATAGAGTTGCGGCGCGACGACGCCCATCTTTGTGGTAGCGCCGGTGGTGACGATGGCGATGTTGGTCACTTCCGAACCGGTGCCGGCGGTGGTGGGAATTTGCACCAGCGGCAGTCTGGCGCCCTTGACGTTACCGATGCCGTAGATCGCCCCCAGCGCTTGGTCGCCGCCCGCCAGCACGGCGATCAGCTTGGCCACATCCATCGAGCTGCCGCCACCGAGGCCGATGACGATGTCGGTGCCGTGGCGACGGGCGGCGTCGACCGCTTCAAGCACGATGTGCTCCGGCGGATCGGCCACGACGTTGGAGTAGACCGCCACTTCGACACCGGCCGCGCGCAGGCTGGCGGCGGGAGCGTCCACCAGGCCGGTCTTGAGGAAGCCGGGGTCGGTGACGAGCAGGGCGCGTTTGGCGGTCGGAAAGCGCTGGGCGACGTGCTCGCCCAGTTTGCCGGCGGCGCCCAGTTCGGCAACGATGTGGGCGACGGTGCTGAAGGTAAATGCTGGGAAATCGTTCATGGTGGTTGTCCGTGATCTGGTGGATTTCACGTGAAAGCTTACCCGATGATGACCGCGCTGTGTGACTCGCGCCGGGATCACACCGAGGTGACCTTATTCGATAGCGACGCCGCTATGCCGGATGTGCATAAGCCGTCGGTAATTTCTTCCGTACAATATAGCCTTTGCAAAAACGGATAGGCGAGCGTTATGGTTGAGTATGTTGTGTTGGGGTTGGCCGCGTTCAGCGCGGGGTTGGTGGACGCAGTGGTCGGCGGTGGGGGACTGATCCAACTGCCGGCGATGTTTTCGATCTTTCCCAACATGGCGCCGGCGACGATCATCGGCACCAACAAGCTGGCCAGTATTTGCGGCACCGGTGTCGCCGCCGTCAGCTACGCGCGCCGCGTCGCCATCGCCTGGACCGTCGCGGCGCCGGCCGCCTTCGCCGCGCTGATCTTTTCCTTCTTCGGCGCCTACACCGTCACCAAGGTATCGCCGGACTTCTTCCGGGCCGCGCTGCCGCTGGTGCTGTTGGCCGTCGCCATCTACACCTTCGCCAAGAAGGATTTCGGCAGCGTCCATGCGCCGCTCCACACCGGCAGAAAAGAACAGACGTTGGCGCTGCTGATCGGCTCCGGCATCGGCTTCTACGACGGTTTTTTCGGCCCCGGCACCGGCAGCTTCCTGGTGTTCCTGTTCGTGCGGATCTTCGGCTTCGACTTCCTCGGCGCATCGGCAGTAGCCAAGATTGTCAACGTTGCCTGCAACCTGTCGGCGCTGGTGTGGTTCGGTTACAGCGGCCACCTGATCTGGCAACTGGGCGCGATGATGGCGGTGTGCCAGATCGCCGGCTCCGTCATCGGTTCGCAATTGGCGATGAAACACGGCAGCGGTTTCGTCCGCAAATTGTTCCTGATCGTCGTCTCGATCCTGATCGTGAAGACCGGCTACGACGCCTGGATACGCTGGTAGATTGTTTCACGTGGAACCATCAGGTACACCCGAAAGGGACGTTTATCTGACGATAAGCGTCCCTTTTTTCATTGTTTCACGTGGAACAACGCGCCCAAAATGGCGGAAATATTTTGCCTAAAAAAGTCGCAGCTCATAAAAGACTTTATAATCTGAGCTTGATCCCTTCGTTTTCACCAAATCCCATCATGTTATTTCCAACTAGTTTCGACGTCATCGTCGTCGGCGGTGGTCACGCCGGCACGGAAGCGGCCCTCGCTTCCGCCCGTATGGGGCAGAAGACTTTGCTCTTGACGCACAATATCGAGACCTTGGGCCAGATGTCGTGCAACCCTTCCATCGGCGGTATCGGCAAAGGCCATCTGGTCAAAGAAGTCGATGCGATGGGTGGCGCCATGGCGATCGCCACCGATGAAGCGGGCATCCAATTCCGTATCTTGAACTCGTCCAAAGGCCCGGCGGTACGCGCCACGCGCGCCCAGGCCGACCGCATTTTGTACAAGGCCGCGATCCGCTCGCGCCTGGAAAACCAGCCGAACCTGTGGCTGTTCCAGCAGGCCGTGGACGACCTGATGGTGGAGGGCGACAGGGTAGTCGGCGCCGTCACCCAGATCGGCCTTAAGTTCCTGGCGCCGGCCGTCGTGCTGACCGCCGGTACTTTCCTCGACGGGAAGATCCACGTGGGCCTGCAGAACTACTCGGCGGGCCGTGCCGGCGATCCTCCTGCCATCTCGCTGTCCGCCCGCCTGAAGGAACTGAAGCTGCCACAGGGCCGCCTGAAGACCGGCACGCCGCCGCGCATCGACGGCCGCAGCATCGACTTCTCGCAGATGACCGAGCAGCCGGGCGACCTCGATCCCGTGCCGGTGTTTTCGGTGATGGGCAACGCGGCCATGCACCCGGCGCAAATGCCGTGCTGGGTGACGCACACCAACACCAGAACGCATGACATTATCCGCGCCGGCTTGGACCGCAGCCCGATGTACACCGGCGTCATCGAAGGTGTCGGCCCGCGCTATTGCCCCTCGATCGAAGACAAGATCCACCGCTTCTCGGCCAAGGAATCGCACCAGATTTTCCTCGAGCCGGAGGGCCTGACGACCAACGAATTCTATCCAAACGGCATCTCCACCAGTCTGCCGTTCGACGTGCAAATCGACCTGGTGCGCTCGATGAAGGGCATGGAAAACGCCCACATCCTGCGTCCCGGCTACGCCATCGAATACGATTATTTCGACCCGCGCGGCCTGAAAGCATCGCTGGAAACCAAGGCCGTCAGCGGCCTGTACTTCGCCGGCCAGATCAACGGCACCACCGGTTACGAGGAAGCGGCGGCGCAGGGCATGCTTGCCGGGCTCAACGCGGCGCTGCAAACCCAGGGACGCGAGTCGTGGACGCCGGCCCGTTCCGAGGCGTATCTGGGCGTACTGGTCGACGATCTGGTCACGCAGGGAGTGCTGGAACCGTACCGCATGTTCACCAGCCGCGCCGAGTATCGCCTCAGTCTGCGCGAAGACAACGCCGACATGCGCCTGACCGAAATCGGCCGCAAACTGGGCTGCGTCGGCGACGCGCAGTGGGAAGCGTTCGAGAAAAAACGCGAAGCGGTGGCGCTGGAACTGGAGCGTTTGCGTTCCACGTGGGTCAATCCACGCATCCTGGAGGCGGCCGAATCGGAGCGTGTCATCGGCCAGGCGATCGAGCGCGAGTACTCGCTGGCGGACCTGCTGCGCCGTCCCGGCGTCGAATACGAGAAGCTGATGAGCCTTGCCGGCATTGATGGCCGCGACCTGGCAGGCCCCGGCGTGACCGACGAAGCGGTGCGTGAACAGGTCGAAATCCAGCTCAAATATTCGGGCTATATCGACCGCCAGACCAAGGAAGTGGAGCGCCACGAGCACTACGAAAACCTCAAATTGCCGGAGGCTTTCGACTATCTGGGCATCACCGCGCTGTCGGTGGAAGTGCGCCAGAAGCTGCACGCGCAGCGGCCGGAAACGCTGGGCCAGGCGTCGCGCATCTCGGGCGTGACGCCGGCGGCGATTTCGCTGTTGCTGGTGCACCTGAAGAAGGCCGGTTTCGGCGGTTTCCTCAACGATAAAGTAGTGCAGAAAGACGAGGCCGTGCAATGAAGGGGTTTGACCGTGCCGTCGTCGCGGACGTTTTAAAACAGGGAATCAAGGATCTGCGGCTGGAATTGAGCGAAGAACAGGTGGAAAAACTGCTGGACTACCTCGCCCTGCTCAACAAGTGGAATTCGGTCTACAACCTGACGTCGGTGCGCGATCCGATGCAGATGGTGACCTTGCATTTGCTCGATTCGCTGGCCGCCGTGCCGGCGTTCGAGGGCGCCGCCAACGTGCTGGACGTGGGCGCGGGCGGTGGCCTGCCGGGCATGGTGCTGGCGATCAGCCGGCCGGACATGAAGGTGTCGATGATCGATACGGTGCACAAGAAAACCGCCTTCCTGAATCAGGTAAAGGCGGAGCTGGGCCTTGTCAACGTGACGGTCTACACCAAGCGCGTGGAGCAGCTGGAAGTGAAGACCAAGTTCGACGTCATCACCTCGCGCGCCTTTGCCGACCTGTCCGACTTCGTCAACTGGTCGGGGCACCTGCTGCAGGAGGGTGGGCGATTCATCGCCCTGAAAGGGACGGCGCCGGAGGACGAGCGAGAGCGGCTTCCAGAGCCATGGAAAGTGCAAAAACTGGAGCCTTTGACGGTTCCGGGGCTGCAAGCGGAACGTCACCTGGTGTTCATCGAGGCAGAGAAAAAGCAACCCGAACAAACGGCATAAACAGTATAAATCGTTTATACCATATAAATCGTTTATACCATATAAATCATTTATACAGTTTATTTAGTATAAATCGTTTATATAGTTTAAACGGAATAAATAATTAAGCCCCGGACCTGGCGTCCGAACATAAAAAAGAAACCTAGAACTACATGGCAAAAATTTTCTGCGTAGCGAATCAAAAGGGTGGAGTCGGTAAAACCACCACGACGGTCAACCTGGCCGCCGGATTGGCAAAGCTGAACCAGCGCGTGCTGCTGGTCGACCTGGACCCGCAGGGCAACGCCACGATGGGCGCGGGCATCAACAAGGCGGGGCTGCCCGCGTCGACCTATGAGGTGATGCTGGGCGAGTCGGACGTGGCCACCGCGCGCCAGCGTTCGGAGCCGGGCAAGTTCGACGTGCTGCCGTCCAACCGCGAGCTGGCCGGTGCCGAAGTGGAGATGGTCGCGCTCGATAACCGCGAGCGCCGCCTGAAGGACGCGCTGGCACTGGTGGACAAGGAGTACGACTTCATCCTGATCGACTGCCCGCCGGCGCTGTCGATGCTGACGTTGAACGGCCTGTGCGCCGCGCACGGCGTCATCATCCCGATGCAGTGCGAGTACTACGCGCTGGAAGGCTTGTCCGATCTGGTCAACACCATCAAGAAGGTGCACGCCAATCTGAATCCGGACCTGAAGATCATCGGCCTGCTGCGGGTGATGTTCGATCCGCGTATGACGCTGTCGCAGCAAGTGTCGGCGCAGCTCGAGCAGCACTTCGGCGACAAGGTTTTCAAAACCATCATTCCGCGCAACGTGCGTCTGGCCGAAGCGCCGTCGTATGGACTGCCTGGCGTCACGTTCGATCCATCGTCCAAGGGCGCGCAGGCATATATCGCCTTCGGCGCCGAGATGGTCGCGCGCATCAAAAAAATGTAACGTAAAGATTCCCACATCATGGCAACCAAAAAACTCAAGGGCCTGGGTCGCGGCCTGGACGCGCTGCTCGGCGGCGACGGCGACCTCACCACGGCGGACGCCAACACGCCGTCGCAATTGAACGTGTCGCAAATGCAGGCCGGTAAATATCAGCCGCGCACGCGCATGGACGAGGGCGGCCTGCAGGAACTGGCGGCGTCGATCAAAACCCAGGGCATCATGCAGCCGATCCTGGTGCGCCCGGTCGGCAGCGACAAACTGACCGGCGAGATCAAGTACGAGATCATCGCCGGCGAGCGCCGTTTCCGCGCCGCCCAACTGGCCGGCCTGGAAATGCTGCCGGTGCTGGTGCGCGATGTCGACGATCAGGCCGCCGCCGCGATGGCGCTGATCGAGAACATGCAGCGCGAGGATTTGAATCCGCTCGAAGAGGCACAGGGCATCCATCGCTTGATCACCGATTTCAGTTTCACGCACGAGCAGGCGGCCAGCGCCGTCGGCCGCTCGCGCAGCGCCGTGTCCAACTTGTTGCGGTTGATGAATCTGGCGTCGGCGGTGCAGACCATGTTAATGGCGGGCGATATCGACATGGGCCACGCGCGCGCGCTGCTGTCGGTCGACGCCGCCTCCCAGATCAACCTTGCCAATACGGTCATTGCCAAAAGATTATCAGTGCGCGAAACCGAAAAATTAGTGGCGCGGGCCTTGGAAGAGCAGAAGTCGTCGCCAACTGAGGCGCGGCAGAAGGAAAAGTCCGGCGACATCGCCAGGCTCGAAGAGGAACTGTCCGACAAGCTAGCCACGCCGGTGGTATTCAAGATGGGCACGAAGGGACGTGGTCAAATGATCATCGACTTTGCCGATCTCGATATCCTCGATGGCGTTTTGGCAAGACTGCGTGCCTAAAAGCGGCCTTGGTCGTGTTTCGGCGTGCAACCGGCGCGCGGGGTTATAATGCCGGCCCGTCGCGCGCCCGGGTCGGCGTCGGCACAGTATTGCGAGGCGAGCCCGGGCATGAGCAAATCCACCGGGAAACATTTTCCAAATAATCAGTAAAATGACAAACGGTTAACTGGTTCCAAAGTGGTGCAAAGGGTTCGGAAATGTTTATAAAAGCGTCTCATTCGCGCACGAAATGCTCTGCTGCGGTGCAGCAATGTTTGACGTGATACAGTAAAGACACATATAATCACGCGTCTTTGGGATTTATCGGCTTTTTTTGGAGCTCGGCAAGTGAGTAAATCAACGAGTATTTCCAAGCCGGTCTTTAAAGTCGTCGCCCTCCAACTCGCTATCGTCGTTGGATTCGCCTTGCTCGCCTGGAACTTGGGCGGAGTACTCAAAGCTTGGTCGGCCGCCTATGGCGGAGCAATCGCAGTCATCGGGAGTCTGATGTACGCGATGATTGTTGCGGGCGGAACAAATGACCCCAAAAAAGCTTTCCGGTCGCATGTGCTGGCCGAAGTAGTGAAAATATTTATCACGGTAGTGCTGTTCGTTTTAGCACTGGCGCTGTTTCAGTCGGCCTCTTGGTTATGGCTGATCTTGGGTTTCGCGGTGGCAACCTTGGCATACTGGTTCTCACTGCTAGCAATTTAATCACCAAAATCTAAACTTTTATGACCACAGAAAACGCTG
>DASVTJ010000183.1:0-6272 GCA_036387635.1 Duganella sp. | reverse complement strand
CGAGGGACGCGGCAAGGAGATCACGCCGCCGCCGGGACCCGGCGCAACCCAGTGGGCGGGCCAGCTCGACCATATGTCGCAATGCGTGATGAACAACCGCGAGCCGATCGTGCCCGGCGAGGAGGGCTTGCGCGATATGCGGATTATCGAGGCGGTGTATAAATCCGCGCGCGAGCAGAAGCGGATTGTGCTGTAAGGTTGGGTGGCGCCGTCGACCGGTCCAGGCCGTCGACGGCGCTTGCTGGATTACGCTTCGCTAATTCGCCCCACGTGTTTCGCCCCACGTGTTTCGCCGCACGTGTGTTTCACGTATTTCCGATGATGCCAGCCAGCGCGTTCTAGGGTTGTTGCTTGTGGAAGCCTGCTTCCTCGGCGATTTTGATGTCGAGCATCGAGATGACCAAGTCGTCCTCGGTCAGCAGTTCCTTCAGCGGGAAGCCGTCTTCCATGGCGATGACGGCGCCGGCGCCCACCTTTTCGGCCGCGTCGGTGCCGTTCGGCGCGTGCGGCATGAAGGCGAATTGCGGAAACCTGGTTTTGCCGTGCTCGGCGATCTCGCTGAGCGTTCTCGGCGCCGCTCGTAGCAGGCCATTGCGCACGTGGTTCTGGCGCTCGTCGCCGCGTTGCTTCAGCAGCGTGGTCAGCCGGACAATTTCCTCCGTCAAGCGGTCCGATTCCAATTGCTGGTGGCTCAGCTCTTCATCGGTCAGCGCTTCTTCCCACTGTGTCAGTTTCAGCAAGCCGCGCTTGTGCAGCGTCTGCCGTTGCAGGTCGATCTCGATGGCGGCGGCGCGCGTCTGGTGCGAGTCGAGATCCTGCGCGACGCTGGCGTCGCCATTGGCGCGGTGCCATTTGTCGCCGAAGTTGAACACCAGGCCGTCGAAGTAAAAGTACATCGGCATCGAATGGGCTGGCGCGTAGGCCAGAACTTGTTTGGTGGTCATATTCCAGCGGGTGGCAAGTTCCGCCAAAGTCAGGGTCAGGGGTTCGATCGTAGGCATTGTCTGGGCTTGGTCAAATCGTGAAATATTGCGCGCATTTTCTCACAGTCGCTTGCATGACGCTTCATTTGTTGCGCTGTCCATTACGATTTTGACTTTTTCCCCTCCTGTTTTTGCCCAGTCCGATTATCGACGCCGACAGCGTTGCTATACTTTCCCGCGAGACAGCGTTCGACTGTCCACAGCGAGGAGACAAGATGGCCGATAGAAGGATCAAGAAAATAGTCATCGTGGGCGGCGGCACGGCCGGTTGGATGGCTGCGGCGCCGTTGGCCCAACGGCTGGGCGCGGGCTGCGAGATCGTGTTGATCGAGTCGCCGGACATCGGCACCATCGGTGTTGGCGAGGCGACCTTGCCGACGATTCGGTATTACAACGCGGCGCTCGGGCTCGACCACGCCGACTTCATCCGTAAAACGCAGGCGTCGTTCAAGCTCGGCATCGAGTTCAAGGATTGGGGCCACATCGGCAACCGGTTTTTCCATGGCTTTGGCGATTTCGGGCCGAGGATCGAGAACCGTTCGCCGCATATGCACTGGCTGCATCTGGCGCGCGCCGACAGAAATATTCCGTCGTACGAAAACTGGTCGATGTCGACGGTGATGGCGCGTAACTTCCGCTTTGCGCCGCCATCGGGCGGTGATCCGTATTCGTACGGCTTCCATTTCGACGCCGGCTTGTACGCGGTCTACCTGCGCGATTACGCGATGCAGCGCGGCGTGACGCGCATCGAGGCGACCATCAACGATGTCGAGCTGCGTGCCGGGGACGGCTTCATCGCCGCCGTGAAATTGAAGGACGGGCGCCGCATCGACGGCGACCTGTTCATCGATTGTTCGGGCTTTCGCGGCTTGCTGATCGAAGGCGCGCTCAACGCCGGCTACGACGATTGGAGCGACCAGCTGCCGTGCAACAGCGCGCTCGCCGTGCCGTGCGCCAGCGTGGAGAAGTTGACGCCTTACACCATGTCCACCGCCAAGGCCGCCGGCTGGCTGTGGCGTATTCCATTGCAGCACCGCACCGGCAACGGCCACGTCTACAGCAACGCCTTCACCAGCGACGACGAGGCCGCCCGCGTGCTGCTGGCCGGCCTCGATGGCAAGGCGCTCGATGAGCCCCGGCAACTGCGTTTCGTCACCGGACGCCGCCGAAAGTCGTGGCTGAAGAATTGCGTGGCGATCGGCCTGGCCGCCGGCTTTGTCGAGCCGCTGGAATCGACCAGCATCAACCTGATCGAGAACGCGGTCGGCAAGTTGATCGAATATTTCCCGGATCGGGATTTCAGTCCCGAATCGACTTACGAGTTCAACCGCTACATGGGCCAGCGCTACGAGTCGGTGCGCGATTTCATCATCATGCATTACAAGCTGACCCAGCGCACCGACACCGAGTTCTGGCGCTACTGCGCCAACATGCCGATCCCCGACAGCCTGAACCATCAAATCGAGCTGTTCCGCGAGAGCGGCAGGGTGGTGGTCTACGACACGGAAGGTTTCAGCGAGCCGTCGTTCGTCTCCATGCTGCTGGGCCTGGGCGTGGTGCCGAAGACCGACGATCCGTTCGTGGCCGCGCTCGACCGCGACGCGCTGCAAGCGCACATGGCCCGCGTGCGCGCCGGCATCATCGAGGCGGTCGGCGACATGCCTGATCATGGCGACTACATCGCCCGCACCGTCGCGGGCAAGGCTGACTGCGGCTGACTAAGACCGACTACGCCAGCCGCTTGCGCATGAAGATCGTCGCCTGCGGGTTGTCGTTGTAGCGGACACAGCGTTCATAGCCGAGCTGGTTGTAGAGCTTGATCGCCGCGTGCAGGTCGTCTTTGGTGTCGAGATAGACGGCGCTGTAGCCGGCCTCGGCGGCGTAGGCTTCCAGCGCTTGCATCAACGCCTGCGACAGGCCGCGCCGGCGATAGCTGTCGGCAACGTAAAGCCGCTTGCATTCGGTGGCGCCGGCGATATCCGGCAGCGGCCGCATCGCCACGCAGGCGGCCGGCGCGCCGTCCACATACGCGATCCACATGGCCGAGCTGGCGTCGTCCAGAAAGGCGCGAATGGCGTCGTCGTCATCGCGCAGCACCACGCCGATGACGTCGAAGTATTCGTTCAGCAAGTGCCGAGCATCGCTCAGTTGGGCGGTGGTTGCGCGCACAATCCGCGTGGCCGGCGGGCTCGAGCCTTCCCGCGCCGTGTTCATCGTTTCCCGCCCGATGTGCGGCGTGTTTTATGCGGCGCTGGAGGCTGCGATGGAGGCTGCGATGGCTGCTTCGATTGATGCATGGACATCCCTGGTTGATTGTCTTTGGCAAGTAATTCGGCCGACTATAGCGCCGTTGCCAATACCGGTCAACCGGTCGCCGTTGGCAGGCGGTAAAATGACGCCTTCCCCATTGCGGAGTAGCGAAGATGATGTTTCTTAAAGTTCCGTTTGCGGAAAAAGATGAAGCCAAGGCGCTGGGCGCGCGTTGGAACGGCGAACGCAAATCCTGGTACGTGCCGGACGGTAAGCCGACCGAGGGATTCGAGCGTTGGCTGCCGGCCGGTGGGGCCGATTTCGTCCCGGCCAAGGCCGCCGCCGCGCCGAAGGCCAAGCCGGCCTCGGTCGATTCGTATGTCGGCAAATCGGTGATCGGCAAGCTGTACCAGGAACTGCCGCACGCCTGCAATCCGTTCGAAGCGTGCCCGGTGTGCGCGCCGGCGCTGGCCACGTCCGGTTGGCAAGCCGCGCATGACGACGTGGCGAAATTACTGGTCGCGCTGCGCGGCTGAGGTCGCGCCGATGGACGTCGCGCCCGCTAACTGTTGAGTTAGCGGCCACGCGTCGGATGATCTGTTTTAGAATACCCGTCAGATATATCACCCGATGCCGCTGATGAACAGTCAAACGATGCCGCCAACTTTTCGTACTGAAGACCGGCCCGCAACGCCGGTCGCCAGCTTCAATCAGCCCGCCGATATCTTTGAAGCGCTGTTTCAAAGTATTCAAGGCGGCGAAAAGCACGTGCGTCCGCTGCTGGACTTGGTCCCCGATTCCCACTTTCTTGGATTTATTGAAGTCGGCTACGCGCTGCGCGCCTGCCTTGTTGACAAGTCGCGCCGCGCGTATCTGCTGGAGCGGCTGCGTCCGCATCTGGACGTGATAATCGGCACTTTGCCGGCGAGCATACAGCCGCATGGCATGCTGCCCAAACAACCGGCGCCGCCCGGCTTTCGCGACCTGCAGGACATTCCGGACGGGGACGTGCGCGAGTGGCTGATCCAGGACGGCGGCCTGATCTATGGAGAACTGGCGCGCTACGAGCTGGACAATTTCTTCGAAGCCATCGCGCCGTCGATTCGCCCGGACGGCGTCATGGTCGATCTTGGCAGCGGACTGGGCAAAGTAGTGATGTCGGCGGCGCTGGCGTTTCCCTTCAAGCGCTGCATCGGGGTCGAATGCCTGGGCTATCGCCATCGCATGGCATCGCAGCGCTTGCATAATTTTCTGGCGCTGGCCGATCGCGGCCTGGCGCACTTGCCGACGCCGCTCACGCCCGATGCGCCGCTGACGCTGCCTTTCGGCGCGACCGCGACCGGCAGCCATCTGCTCGATCTGGCGTCGCGCATCGCCTTTGTCGAAGGTGACATGTTCGAGGTCGACGTCCACGCCGCAAGCTTGGTGTTCTTGTATAGCACCTGTTTCGGCCCGTTCATGGACGCCATTGCCGACAAGCTGGCCCACGAGCTGCAGGAGGGCGCGCTGGTGGCCACCACCACGTACGCGCTCAAGCATCCCGCGTTCACGCTGCTGCATTACTTCCCGGCCGGCACCGTGGCATGGACCAATATCATGCTGTACAAACGCACCGGTTCGCTGGAATCGTTGCCGCCGGTGGATGCCACGCCGGCGCGTCAGCCGCGCCAGCCGGATGTGGCGGAATGGGAAGCCAGGGTTCGCCAGGACTTCGCAGCCATGGACGCCCGCGCCGGAATCCTGTAGCGCGGCATCGTTAAAGCAGCCACCTGCGCGCCGTCTCGATAATGTTGTCCGATAATTTACGGGTGAATGGCGTCTGGATATCCCACATATGCCAAGTCAGCGGCACGTCCAGCACGTCGCCCGGCGCCAGATCGACCAGCGTCCGGGCCTTCAGCTGCGCTTCGCATTGCAATAGTGGCAGCATGCCGTAGGCAAATCCCGCTTCCAGAAAGCGCACGAAACCCTCCGAGCTCGACAAGGAATGGTGCGGCGTTCGGCCGGTAAATCCGGTGCGCTGCGCGATAAATCGCGTCTGCAACGTATCTTTACGGTCGAAATGCAGCACCGGGGCGTGCTGGACCGCTGCGGCGGTCACCCCCTGCGGGAACCAGCGCGCCGCAAAGGCCGGGCTGCCGACGCACACGTAGCGCATCACGCCAAGCGGCGTGGCCGAAGTGCCGGCCACTTGCGCCGTCTCGCTGGTAACGCAGCCGAAAACGCGGCCTTCCCGTAGCATCGTCAACGTGTGATCTTGGTCGTCGAGGCGAATCTGCAGCAGGCATTCCCCCGATTCCATCAGCGGCGCGACAGCTTCCTGTAGCCACGTGGCCGCGCTGTCGGCGTTGATGGCGATGGCGATCTCCGGCCGCGCGGGTGCCGGGCCGGCGTGCGGCAAGTCGCTCAGTGCCGCTTCCAACAGCTGCACCTGACGGTAATGGGCGATCAGCCGCTGGCCGGCCTCGGTCGCCGACGGCGGCTGGCTACGCACGATCAACAGTTCACCAGCACTGTTTTCCAGCATCCGAATGCGCTGCGATACCGCCGATTGGGTGATCGACAGCGCGGCCGCAGCCTTGTCGAAACTACCATAATCGATGACGGCGTCAAGCGCAGCCAGTCCCCGATAGTCGATGCGGCTCATTAGCGTTCCTAATATTTGTCCAATAATATTAATTATACTTATATTTTGGCGCGCTTTAAGCTGGCTTCTTTGACCAGGGGAGGACGCATGGAAGTGACGGCATTTTTGAAAGGCATGGGTTTGGGCGGCGGATTGATCGTCGCCATCGGCTCGCAAAACGCTTATTTGTTGCGGCAGGCTTTAAAAGGCGAATATGTGCTGACCTGTATCGCCATTTGTATTGTATGCGATGCCGTATTGATCGCCGCCGGCGTGGCTGGGATGGGACAGCTTATTGTAGAAAGGCCGGGTTTATTGATTTGGATCAAGATTTGTGGTGCGGCGTTTTTATTCTGGTACGGGGTCAGGGCGGCCCGTTCGGCATTAAATCCGGCGGCGATGAATACCGGTGA
>DASVTJ010000182.1:0-5600 GCA_036387635.1 Duganella sp. | reverse complement strand
CGGCCATGCGCTCCAGTCCTTGGGACAGCGCCGGGAACAGGCTGTTGTTGAAGTTATTCCAGCGCAGTTCCAGGATCGTGTCCTGCGGCGCGATCTCGGTGGCCAGCACGTCATGGATCACCTCACCGGAATCGATGCCGTTGTCGACGTAATGGAACGACGCCCCGGTCATCGCCGCCACCGGCACCTCCACCGTCTCCATGGTCTGCCAGTTGACCACTTTGCGGCCCTGCGCGCCATGCAGCGCGTCGAGCGTGGCGCAGGCGCCGCGCCGCTCGTACGGCGATTCGATGCGGGTGATGCCGGGATGGATGTTGACGATCTTGCGGTGATAGTGCGCGCCCGGCCGCACCAACTCATCGAGGATGACCAGCAAGCCGTCCAGTACCACCAGCTCCGCGCCCAGCGTGAGCAGCTTGTCGAGCAGGCGGGCCTCGAAGGCGCGCTTGCCGGCCGGACGTTCGGCGGCATGAAGCGGCAGCCGGCGATAAGTCGACGGAATCGCGCACAGCAGATCGTTGACGCGCCGCCCGCCCACCTCCAGTTCCGGCGGATAGAACCACTGCCCGCCGGGCTGATACGAAAAGCCATATTCGCCGACTTTTTCGCGGTCGCGCGCCGAGCCCTGGTCGTCGTCGTAGATCACCGCCTCGAGCGAATAGGCCTCGCCCAGCGCGGTGCCATCCATCGCCTCGGCCAGATATTCAAGCGGCGACTTCATGTAGCGCCGTCCACCCTTGTAGTCGATGTACTGACCTGCCCTGTCGGCAGCCGCATTCCTCAAGGACCAGATATAAACCAGCTTCGTTTTTGCCATTTGAATGCCATCACCATGGAATTGAAAAATGACCGGCATGGCCGCGCGCGGCGGCCCCGGCCCCTCATACAAGACGCGGCGCCGGCCCGAATGTTTAGTGGTGCCCGGCCCTTAAACAAACGGCCGCCGCCCGCGTCTAGCAACCATGGACCGGCAGCACGTCATGCCGGCGATCCCATGCGCCCCGGAGGCGCCCACATAACCACTACAGGAGTGCGGCATGCTCATTCATGACCTCATCGGCATCGGCTTCGGCCCGTCCAACGTCGCGCTGGCCATCTCGCTGGACGAGAAGCGACAGGCCGGTGCCAACGTCAACGCGCTGTTCATCGAGCGCCAACCCGGCTTCCACTGGCATCCGAACATGCTGCTCGACCATTCGCACATGCAGATCTCCTTCCTCAAGGACCTGGTCACGATGCGCAACCCGAGCAGCCCCTTCACCTTTGTCAATTACCTGCATCAGAAGGGACGCCTGCACGACTTCATCAACCTCAAGACGTTCTTCCCCAGCCGCCACGAGTTTAGCGACTATTTCGCCTGGGCGGCGGCGCAGTTCGACGACCTGTGCGTCTATGGCGAAGACGTGTTCGAGGTGCTGCCGGAGCAGCGCGACGGCGTGGTGACGCTGCTGCGCGTGCGCTCGCGCGGCGCCGATGGCGCGGTGCGCGAGCGCCTGACGCGCAACCTGGTGGTCAGCATCGGCGGCACCGTCAACGTGCCCGAAGCCTTCCTGCCCTTCAAGGACGATCCCCGCATTTTCCACTCCCACAGCTACCTGCGCAGCATCGCCGCCAACGCCCAGGCGCGTCGCATCGCGGTGGTCGGCGCCGGCCAGAGCGCGGCCGAGATCTTCATGGACCTGCACGGCCGGCCGAACGCGCCGCGAATCGACCTGGTCATGCGCGCGCGCACCATGAAGCCGGCCGACGACAGCCCCTTCGTCAATGAGGTCTTCAATCCCGACTTCGTCGACCACATGTTCACCCGCACGCCCGCCGAACGCGGCGACATGCTGCGCGAATTCCGACATACCAATTACGCCTGCCCGGACATGGACCTGATCCAGCAAATCTACAAGGTCTTCTACGAGCAAAAGGTCGCAGAGAACGAGCACCACCGCTTCCTGCGCCGGCACGAGATCCGCGCCGTCGACGCCGACGCCGACGGCGTGCACCTGACCCTGCACGATCACAACGACCAGCGCACCAGCACCAGCCGCTACGACGCGGTGGTGCTGGCGACCGGTTACCAGCGCGCCCACCACAAGACGCTGCTGACGCCACTGGCGCGCTGGCTGGGCGACTTCGAGACGGATCGCGACTACCGGGTCCGCACGCCGGCCGACTTCGGCCCCGCCATCTTCCTGCAGGGCGCCAGCGAAGCCTCTCACGGCTTGAGCGACACGCTGCTGTCGGTGACGGCCGTGCGCACCGGCGAGATCGGCAACGCCCTGCTGGCGGCGCAGCCGTCCCAGCGGCGCGTGGCCGCCGGCGCGGTGTAAAACCGAGCCGCCGGATTCCCGGCGGTTGTATATGAAACGCGGCATCGGCCCCCACGCCGATGCCGCTTTTTTTTGTCCCGCGCCAGGACTAAACAAACGGATTGCCAGAACGTCTACTGTAATTGATAGCCTTTTTCCCACTTTTTCATTCATGTCTGAGCTTAACAATATGTACGGAAAAGAAATGCCCCGCACCGAATTGACCGCGATCGCGCGCGCCCTGCAAGCCGGTTTGTTCGGTCTTTTCGTCACCGGTGCCGCCTTCGCGTCCGACACGCCGGCCGACACTCCGGCGCCCCAGGCCAAGGCCGAGGCCGAGGCCGACGCCACGCTGCCGGTGGTTCTAGTCAAAGGCGAGCAGGAAGCGCCGACCGGCCCGGTGCGGGGCTACGTGGCCACCCGCAGCGCCACCGGCACCAAGACCGACACGCCGCTGATGGAAACGCCGCAGTCGATCACCGTGGTGGGCGCCGGGCAGATCGAAATCCTGAAGGCGCAGAACATCAACGACGCCATCGCCTACTCGGTCGGCGCGATGCGCCTGCCCTACGCCGAACGCACTGGCGACGAGATCCTGCTGCGCGGCTTCTCGATTCCGACCACGCTGCGCGATGGCACGCGCTACCAGGTCAACCGCTTCGACGGCCAGCAGGAAGTCTATGGCCTCGAACGCATCGAAGTACTCAAAGGCGCCGCATCGATACTCTATGGATCGGCCGAACCGGGCGGCATCGTCAACACCGTCAGCAAGCGTCCGACGCCCGAGACCCTGCGTGAGCTAAACGTCGAAATGGGCTCGTTCAGCCGCAAGCAAGTCGCCGGCGACTTCGCCGGCGCGTTGACCGAAGACGGCGCCTGGTCGTACCGCCTGACGGGATTGAAGCGCGACAGCGACACCTTCACCGACTACATCACCGACAACCGCACCTACATCGCGCCGGCGCTGAAGTGGGACATCAGTCCAGCCACCAGCGTGACGTTCCTGTCCGAATACCAGCGCGACCGCACCGGCTATGGCGGCGACGGCCTGCCACTGGCCGGCACGGTGCTGCCGAACGCGCACGGCCGACTGCCAACCAATATCTTCATCGGCGAGCCGGGATACGACCGCTACGAAACCGAGCGCTACTCGGTCGGCTACATCCTGGAACACGCTTTCGGCGACAAGCTCAAACTCAAACACAGCCTGCGCAAGTACCGCATGGAACAGGATTGGTCCGCGATCAGCGTCACCGGTCTGGCCGCCGACCAGCGCACAGCGCAGCGCGTGGGCCAGGACCGCGTAGAGTCGAGCGCCCGCGTCAGCTCCGACACTTCGCTGCAATACGACTGGCAAGTGGGCGGCGTGACGCACAAGACGCTCATCGGCGTCGACTATTCCGACGCCGACTGGAACAGCGGCCGCTATCGCCGCACCGCCGGCCCGCTGGACTTGTACGCACCAGTCTACGGTGGCGCGCTTGGACCGGCCGTGCCGCGCACCGGCTGGCGCTCCAACACCAAACAGCTTGGCTTGTACGCGCAGGACCAGATGAAGTTCGCTGACAAATGGGTGCTGCTGCTCGGCGGCCGGCATGACCGCGTGCGGCAGAACGACTGCAGCTACTTCGTGCCGGCCAACTGCTACAACGCCAACCAGCACACCAATGCCTCGACCGGCCGCGCCGGTCTGGTGTACCTCGCCGACAACGGCCTGGCGCCATTCGTCAGCTTCAGCCAATCGTTCGCGCCCGTCACCGGGCTCGATCGCCTCGGCAACCGCTTCGATCCAACGCGCGGCGAGCAGTTCGAGGCCGGCGTGCGCTACCAGCCGGCCAACAGCACCATGATGCTGTCGGCGGCCACCTATCAGCTAACCCAGACCAATGTGCTCAGCACCGATCCGGCCAACATCCAGTTCCAGCTGCAGCGTGGCGAAGTGCGCTCGCGCGGCCTCGAACTGGAGGCCAAGGGACGCATCGGCCGCAACGCGCAAATCCTCTCCACTTACACGTATACCGACGCCCGCACCACCAAGGCCAGCCCGCTCAACCCGGAGCAAGTCGGCCGCCGCAGCGAGAACGTCCCATACAACCAGCTTTCGGTCTGGGGCGACTACAGCTTCGGCGACTTCGGCTTGCCTGGCCTGAAAGTCGGCGCGGGCGCGCGCTATGTCGGCGAGACCAGGAGCATCTTTCAAAATACGCCAGCGCCGGACTTCACGGTGGCCGATCTGATGGTCAGCTACAGCACCGGCCCATGGCGCCTGGCCCTCAACGTCAGCAACGTCGCCGACAAAACCTATGTCGCCTCGTGCCCGAGCATGTGCCTGTACGGCGAACCGCGCAAGGCCATCATATCGGCCACCTATCGCTGGTAGGCGCGCCCCGCCGCCGATCGACTAAACAAACGCCGCGCCAGAGCGTCACTGTCACAGCGACTATCCGCTTTGTAGTTTCCAAATAGGCAACACCGCCGTCCCGGTTTGTTCACTCTTAACTTCATTCTCGAGCTCACGCACATGTATCGACAAGAAACGCCCCGCACCCAACTGACCCCGATCGCCCGCGCCGTCCAGGCCGGCCTGTTCGGCCTCTTCGTCACCGGCGCCGCCTGCGCCGCCGAGACGCCGCCGCCCAAGACCGACGCCACGCTGCCGCAGATTTTCGTCACGGCGGAACAGGAAAAAGCATCGGGACCGGTGCAGGGCTATGTGGCCAACCGCAGCGCCACCGGCACCAAGACCGACACCCCGATCCTGGAAACGCCGCAGTCGATCACCGTCATCGGCGCCGAACAGATCGAAACGCTCAAGGCCCAGAGCATCGTCGACGCCATCGCCTACTCGGTGGGCGGCATGCGCACGCCGTATGTCGATCGCGTCGGCGACGAGGTGCTGCTGCGCGGCTTCATGATCCCGACCTCGTTCCGCGACGGCATGCGCTACCAGAGCAACCGCTTCGACGGCCAGCAGGAGCCGTATGGCCTCGAACGCATCGAGGTGCTCAAGGGCGCCTCGTCGATCCTGTACGGCGCCACCGAACCGGGCGGCATCGTCAACACCGTCAGCAAGCGCCCGACCACCGAGCCGCTGCGTGAACTCAATGTCGAACTGGGCTCGTTCAAGCGCAAGCAGGTCTCGGGCGACTTCGGCGGCGCGCTGACCGAGGACGGCGCCTGGTCGTACCGCCTCACCGCCCTCAAGCGCGACAGCGACACCTCGGTCGACTACGTACAGGATAATCGCGGCTACATCGCCCCGGCGCTCAAATGGCAGCTGAGCCGCGACACCAGCATCAC